>JACMOW010000168.1 GCA_014377775.1 Pedobacter sp.
AAGTATTTCACTAAGTTTTTCTAATTGAATCTTTAAATCTTGTTGTAAAGCAAAATTTCGCTCTACTGTAGAGTTGCGAATATCTACGGCACCAAAAAGCGGATACAGTCCCTTAAAAGTAACAGTTTCTATCTCTTGTGCTTTCTTTTTACCTTTACTTCTCTTAAGAAATGTCCATACTGCCGCATTAAATTTCCACTGAACAGAAGGTTGTAAAGCCGTAAACTTATCCTTTAATATTTCATCCATTTGAAGGTTAAATGCTTCAATTCGATATTGCAATAACTGTCCTAAAAGTGGTAGTGCAGTATGTAATTTTGAAATTAATTTATCATCTACTTCCAAATCCTCTTTCGAATAGATTTCCATTACTCCGGCCAACTGATTATTGTAATAAACTGGCAGAAATGAGTAGGATCGAACATCGTTTTTTCTAAGTACATCTAAAAATGGAAAACGTTGAATTTTCTCATCTGTTAAGATGTTAAATAAAATAGGCTTTGGGTTATTTTTATAATCGTCTATCAAAGCATAGAATGTTTCTTCTTGTAACTCATTCTTCTTGCCTGAATTAATTAAAATACTTTGAGATTCTTTTGCATTATCGAATACAAACTTATGATTTACGGTTAAAAAAGGCAATAATCCAAATTCGATATGACCATCACCTGCCAAAGTTTTTAAAGCTTGTATTACATGCTCATACGCCTCGCTTTCATAATTATGGTTAACTAAAGCATCTCGAATACCTTCTATGGCGTGAGGTAGGGTTACATCAGCTAAAGAAATCACTGTAAAACCATCAAACTTAAACATGCTTAATGGAATGTTTTCTTGTAAATACTCGATTTCTGTGCCCTCTTGAGCTTGTGCAACTATCAACTCAAAATTAAGCTCCGGAAGCTGCCCTTCATAGGTTATATCTATAAATTGGGTATCAGCATTGATGTTATAATATTGAGTTAATAGGGTATCTGGATTGGCATAGGTATATAAAATCTCGTTCTTTTGAATGGCGGTATAATTATAAAACTGATTTAAAATCATTTTATAAATAAATTTCAAATGCTGTTTTTCTTTTGATTCTTCATTTCCAGCATTAGTTAACTTTTTTTGCTTGGTGTTTAGAAATAGTATTTCAAAAAAGGCATCAGTACTAAAAAAAATCTTATCTGGCACAGGCGTACTCAAGGCCCACATCAGATCTTTTTCATTAGCCATTAAAGGCGTTAAAATGGTATAAATTAATTCTAATGTGTCTTTATGCTTTGCTAAATCATCTACATCTATTTCATTTTTTAAAGTTTCTTCGCGCTCAATTTTTTCCAGTAAAAACCTATAGAATTCTGCCTTTAAGGTCTGCTCAGTTTTAAGTCTATCTTTTAGATACGTAATTAAGGGTCTAAAAGACAAAGTAGATTCTCCCAAAAAGCTTTTACACTCGTTTTTGTCTATTTGAATTACACTCGTATTCATTTCCTTATTTTCTTAATACCTAAAACTCATCGATACGTACGGATACCATCCTTCATTTGATTTACCCATTACAAAGCGGAATATTGCTAATGATGCTGGTGAAAAATATAGGCCACCTCCAACGCCATGGTGCCAACGATCAGATTTCTCATTCGTTGCCCATACTCTTCCTACGTCATAAAAGCCAATTAACCCTACCTGCCCAGGTAAAACATAACTGATAAAATCACCTAGTTTAGCTCTTAACTCTAAATTATTGTAAAAACTATGTTGCCCTGCAAATCTAAACTGCCTGTAACCCAACAAATTTCCTTGTCCGCCTAAAAACAAATGCTGATAGAACGCTGGTTTACCAACCGTTATACCTCCGCCAAAACGATCAGCCAATACAAATTTTGCCCTACCATCTAGGTTTTTGTACAAGGCAATGTCGCCCGTAAATTGGCCATACGAACGCGAAAATTCACTTAACCCTTTTAAAATAGACCATTTAAAATTAACATAACTACCTAAAGTGGGTAAAATGTCATTATCGCGCGTATTGTTCATAAAATTAACTACAACGCCACCATACCATTTATTTTTCCCCACAATTAAACTATCATTGGAATGCAACTGTGTGGGCATGTTTAGTATACGGCCATCATTATCTTCTTTATCGAACTTATACAATTGAAAACTTGGCCCTATGCTAAACATAGATTTTGGTCTGCGCCACCTTAATGCAGATTCAATCTGATAAATATTAAATCGTGCGCGATAATAATTAATACGATCGTTGTACTTAGTTTCATTGCCTACACCAAAAAAGTTTTGTGTGTTATCTGGTGCATAAGCATCTGCTTTTAAAGTAATATCAGCTTTCCCTATTGCCTTTAACCAATCTCCATAATAGTTAAAGCGAAATGCAGTTGTAGAAAAGGCGTGTAAAAAAGAAAACTGTTGTGAATTACCATACGGCTGTTTTCTAAAACCAGGGTTGGTTATTTTATAGCTTAAACCCAATAACAAACCATCATCATTATTAAAACCAAAATTAGGAGATAGAGAACTCCTAGCATACATATCCTTTCCTAAAAAACCTACATTAGCGGTGTCGATTGATAATTTTTTTCGCAATCGGTCTTGGTCAGCCCCAATAAAAGTAGAATTCCCATTTTTTCTTCCGAAAAGCTGTACACGATTTGGCGTATTCGGAACATTGTACACTTTTCTACCGCCACCTGCAATAATTCGAAGTTTAATAGGTGCATTCTTATTATCTAACAAAATACTATCATTGCCATCTTTAACATATAAACGAATTTCTTTAGTGATCTTTGGATCAAAAGTTCGGCTAAAAATTTCTTCCTTAATATCGCCATCCTTTGCAATCTTATGAATTTTTACATTTAGCTGTTGATTAGCTGAATCAGTAATCACTACCCTTTCGTTTTTATGACTAGTTTGAATATCAACAATACGATTAAAAAAATGATAATAATCATTCATCAACTTCGGTAACGAAGCTCTTCTCTCCTTTAATCTTTCTAAAAATTGGTCATGACGAAGCGTGTAATTAGGTTCTGGAAGTGAATTCAATGCTTTTTCAAAAACCTTGTCTGTTAATTTTGAACAAAAATCTTTGACCGATAGATCCCATTCTTGTTCGGTAAATTGCGACATTAATCTACTATTCATAGCCCTTCCTTCCCACAAAAACCAATCTACATTTTTAATTTCCCTTTCATAGCCTTGCATCATTGGTAATAGCGATGAAGATTGAGCATAGCGCTGAATAAAGCCATCGGTACCATAAAAAACCTGATCTCTATCACGAGGAACAGCAATGTATTTTTTTCCATTTTTAGTTTTCTCAGGGTACCATCTCCACTGATCTTCATGGCGATCCCAATCACCCAACATAATGTCTAAAGCTCTTGCTCTTAATAGCGAAGCCCCATCATAGGTATTGTCATTATCTTCATCTAATTTCTTAAACATCTTCGCCGTGTTATCTGACTCGCCCAAAGGCTCACGTTCTTCAAACAAACAAAGGGTATTGGCAAAAGAACTTGTATAATCGCCAAGTGCGGGATCTGGAGATACCCAGCCTATGATAGGTGTAGTATGTGGAACATTAACTGCTTTAGCTAAGGTAGGCACAATTAAGGCACCAAAAGGATGCTGAGCCGACATATTATCTTTTATAATATCTTTAGCGAAAGTTTCACGTAATCCTTTTGGTAATAGCACTTCTGGATATTTTTCGATACTTCGTAATACCCATTCTTTACCATTTTTATCTTCTAAACGAAGGGAACGCGACTGGTTGCCGCCACCGATCTGAGTAGGCTTTAGCCCTCCTTTTAACTCAGAAATTCTCAGAATAGGAAATTTTGTTTCCATAGCATAGTCCTTTCGATAGTTTTCGCCAAAAAGAAAGCGATGAACCCTTCCTACACTATCGTATTCGGGATGAACTTTAATGCTAATGCTATCGGCCTTTATTACTTTGTACGGATTAACGATTTTGGCGGCCAACTCTCTGTAGGGTTGAGTGTAACTAAATACTTCTTTTACACCCGAATCAATATAAACAAAGTATTTATACCGCATGTCATTATTAATTAATTGATCTGCAATTACATATCCTTGCCTTTCTTCTTGAAATAATGAATTTTTTCCTTTTTTGTTAGCGGTTACTTTTGCGCCAGAGCCACTAACAATCTGAAGTTGATCGCTCTTAATGAACTGTAAACCATGCTCATGCCCGGCAGCATAAATTACATTTGGCTTTTTGCCGAAAATTTTATTTACACTGTTGATCATGTCTTTGTATAATGGATGATTAAGATCTTCAGGGCTTAGCAATGTTGAACGTAAAAAGGGATATACAGAGCCAATTAAGGGCAAGGGCACAACGAGACTGTGGTTAAGTGAGGTTAAAGGCAATAAATGGTTACGTAAAGTAAAATATCCACCATGTGCACCATAACTTTGAAAAGGGTGGTGAGAAGCTAAAATGATGATCTTGTTTCTATTTTGTTCCAATAAATCTTCCATTCGTTGCAAAACCTGATCTTTAGTTTGGCAATCGCAATCGGGGTTGGCTTTGTTATACGGAAATAGAAACCATTCGCTATCGTACGCAATAATGGTTAATTTATCGGTAAGTTTAATGGCTATTGGATCTGGGCAGCCGTTAGCGGGGATTAATCTTAAAAGCGGATCGTTAAAGGAAGCTAAATAATCACCTTGTGCTTGTATTTTTGCTAAACCATTTGGACCAGATTTATCCCAATCGTGATTTCCAGGTATAAAATAAACTGCCGAACCTGCATCGCGCATAGGTTTAAACTGAGATTGTAATATTTTGGAAGTCTCTTCAAAGCTTCCAAAACCAGGAATAGCCATGCCCACTGGATAAATATTATCACCCAAATAAAGTGTAGTCGTTTTTCCTTTAATTACATGTTTGGCTGCATTGTAAAGCGACTGTTTCTGTCCATCATTTATTTCACCAGCATCGCCAATTAAAATTACACGGTACTTTACCGAATCTTGTGCATAGGTTTTGGCCGCTATTAATAAACATATCAGCAAGAGTATTCTTTTAAACATCGTTATTTTTTATAATCAAATCTTAAAATATTGCCAGCTTGAGTTTCGCTACCTTCATTTGAAATATAAAGATTTCCATCTTTGTCGAATGCTATTCCCTCAGGTTGGTTAAAGGTATTTGAGTTGAGATGATATACATTTTTAACCTGCCATTTTGCATCTAAAATTACTAAGGCTTTATTAACAGATGAAACGATATACCATTCTTTTGTTAAGGGGTGAATGGCCAGGGCCGATGGACGAAATTTATCTATCTTTCCTGCATCAATTTTAAAAGTACCCTTTAATTTTAAAGTGCCGTTGTTTTGAAAAGTTAAAGTATAACCACTAGTTAATTTGCTATCTTTATCCTCCTTACAGTTTTTACATATAATATAAACTTGTCCACTTTCCTCATCTGCAAACATCCCTTCATATTCGCCTTTAGGAACTAAACCGATATTTTCCTTTACATTGGTAGTTTCAGTATTTTTAGTTTCGCTTAAAGGAAACGAAAATAAATCGCCATTGCTTTTCAATAGAATTGCCCAATTGTTAATAATTGTTACATCCTCGTAATCACCTTTTTTAGCAAATCTGGTTTTAGTTTCATCTTTAGTGCCCAATGGAAGCTTAAACAGTCTACCGTCCTCATCTTGTTGCGCATAAACAAAAGTATTGTCGCCCTTATTAAATGATATTCCCGAAATTTCTTGTAGATTATCGGGCATACCATATTTTTTCGGTTTACTTAAATCATATCCAGGCGGATTTTCAGCTATTTTATCTTTCTTACCAACACATGATGCTGTTAAAAAAGTAATAAAAAGCGATATGGCTGTACCAATTAAAATATGTTTTTTATTTATTTTGTTCATTTGCTTTATTCTTTAGTAATTCATAAATACGATATTGGGATTGCCATGGTTTCCCTTTTGTTACAACTGGAATGTTAATCATGTTGTCATTTATTTCTACACATTTAACATTGTCTGTTAACTGAAGTTCTAAAATTGATTTGATTTCTGCACCTATATTTTCGTCGAGTACGGGAAAACAAACTTCTATCCTATGGTAGATATTCCTATTCATCCAATCAGCCGAACCCATATAAATCTCTTCATTGCCTGCATTGTGAAAAACAAACACCCTACCATGTTCTAAATATCGATCAACAATTCGTTTAACGAATATGTTTTCACTAATTCCATTTACACCTGCTATTAACCTACAAATGCCTCGTATCAGTAATTCTATTTTTACGCCCGCTTGCGATGCTTCATACAATTTGCTGATCATTACTTTTTCTTCTAAATTATTTAATTTAATGATAACAGAGGCGGTTAATCCGTGTTTTGCATTGTCAATTTCTCGATCAATTAGGGCTAAAAATCTTTGTTGCAGATTAAATTGCGCAACCAATAGATACTTAAAGTGGATTAACTCGGGGTTGCTTGGCTTCACTCTTTTAGCTAAAAAGATAAAAAGTAGTTCCATTTCTCGTAAAAGGCCACAATGGGCAGTCATTAAAATATGATCAGTGTAAAAATTAGCAGTGGTTTCGTTAAAGTTTCCTGTGGCTAATAAGCCTGTATAAACCGTACGTAAATTTATTTTTCGTTTTACCAAGGCAATTTTGGCATGCACTTTTAAGGCCGTAACACTGTAATTTATAGTTACGCCCGCCGCCTTCATCCTTTGGGCCCATTTTATATTATTGGCTTCGTCAAAACGAGCTTTCAATTCAACCAAAACGAAAACCTTTTTTCCATTTTTTGCTGCACTAATTAAGGCATTTACAATTTTCGAATCGCTAGCTACTCGATAAAGGGTTACATAAATTTCTTCTACTCTTTGATCTGTTGCAGCTTCATTAAAAAATCTTAAAACGCCGTTATAGGATTGGTATGGAGGGTTTATGAGTATGTCCCTTTCTAAAATCTGCTCATATAACGATTTGTTTTTCGCCAATGGCGGATAATCAATTTTTGGCCAGTTTTCATTTTCTAATTTTAGGTTGCGTACTGGAAAAGAAAATAAATCTTTTAGGTTATGGTATCTACCACCTGCTACATGATTGGCTTTTTGTAAGCTTAATTTTTCAATCAACACCTTCATTACTTCCTCGGGTGCACCAGGTTGATATAAAAAACGGGTAGCCAAACCGAAATCTCGTTTCTGCAATTGCTTTTCTATTTGTTCTGCTAAATTACCATCGTACTCATCTTTTAAATCAATTTCGGCCGTGCGTGTAATTTTAAAGCTATAGCAACCTGTTATCTCCTCATCAGGAAACATTAAATAAAGATTATTTCTGATAATATCATCTAAAAAAATAATAAAGGT
The DNA here is from genome assembly GCA_014377775.1 of Pedobacter sp. Classification (GTDB taxonomy): domain Bacteria; phylum Bacteroidota; class Bacteroidia; order Sphingobacteriales; family Sphingobacteriaceae; genus Pedobacter. Next base: position 7,405 of record JACMOW010000168.1, read on the forward strand.
TTCTTCATTTTTAGTGATCTTATAAAATCGTTGTAAGCGATTTGATGGAATATTTAAAATTACTGATTTGTTTGCAAGAGTGATTAGGAAATATAACTCATTATTATTTGAAAAAAAAGATCGTTGACCCTCATCCAAATTTACAATTTGTAAAAATCCTAAAACCTGACTTAAAAAGTAGCTACTAATTTCTTCATTTAACTCTTTTGGAGGAGGTTTACCATAAATAAAGTTAATTTGATGATCTTGCAAACATGGAATAATTGATTTTTGTAAAATCCGTCCATATTCTTGCTGTTGACCATGGATAATTTCATTGGCAGTCGCTAATAAATCGTTCGTTATTGAAATATTATTCTTCTCTTTCTTACTTAATTTGGCTAATGCCAATAAAACCGGCATCCTTACCCTATAAAATTCATCTAAATTAGAAGAGTAAATTGATAGAAATTTAATTCGCTCAAGCAAAGGTACTTTCGTATTTGCAGCCTCTTGCAAAACACGTTCGTTAAAAGAGAGCCAACTTAAATCTCTATCAAAAAAAACATTTTTTGATATATTATCCGCCATTTTAAGAAAGTTTACCGTAGGCAATATAAGAGACTATATAGGCCAATACTGCGGCAATAAGTCCAAACATAAAAATATTATAGGCTATACGTATCAATTTATATTTGCGTCCTAAAACTACTCCTTGCGAATATACATCGGTAATTAAAGTGCCGTATAAGAACTCATTATCATTCATCACCTTAATCATTCCTTTAGAATAGTCGTTAAGTGCCATTTTATAAAAGTTACCAAAAAAAAGTAAGTTTACCTTTTTACGTTCCAAATCATTATCGGTAAATACCCCAGCTGGAATTGAGGGTCGTGTAGCTAAAATAGAGAAAATGATAGCCCCTAAACTAACCATCAATAAAATAAATGTTGGGACGATTAAAAAAGCATTATCTTCCAATCGTCTTAATACCAAACTCACTATTAATGATAGAATAATCGAGTTAACGGTAATTAATAATTGTGCCTTATTATCGGCCATATCACTTAAACGTTGGTTGTTTGAAGAAGTGATACGAAACATGGTTTCAATTCCTTTGTCTGGACGTTTTTTATCCTTTTTAGGTAATAATTTTTCGTCAGACAAATTTTCACTCGTTTCAATCAAAGAAACAGGTTTCAAATTTGCTCCTTCATTCTTTATTTTGCTTTTAAGTTGATCAATATTTTTTTGTTTTTGATCATTAAGCAATAAAGTACAATAATCGGTATGATAATGTTGGCTTTCGAGAAATGCAATATCTTTTAATCTACATTCACTTTTACTGAGATCTAAGGAAAAAAGCATAGCCATTTCTTTGTGCATTAATTTCCTTTTATCCGTAAAATCTTCGGTTCCTAAGTGAAATAAATCGCCATCACAAAGAATATCTTCAAGCAAATTTGTAGGTCGCTGAGGCATTTTTGTCGATAAAATAACTTGCATTACGGCATCCCTTACCTCCGCTGAAATATGCTGTTCTTTAAGAAATTCTACCGCTAAATCAGCTCCTCTTTGTTCATGATTTTGGATATCTTCAAAATATCC
>JACMOW010000169.1 GCA_014377775.1 Pedobacter sp.
AAATAATACAATACTGATCAGCACCAGCAACATCGCCAAAACGAAAATAAAGAAATCTTGTGGCCAAAATACTTGCCCGAATAAGATGAACTTTCTTTCTATGATATTAAACATCATAAACTGCTGTCCATTAAGTTTGGTAGAAGGTGCAGCACATAAAAAAACCAAAAGCACATAACTTACTATACTTCAGTATTTATAAAACGCACCTTTTCTTAAAAGCGGATATAACAATCTTCTTTTCCCACTTGCTTCAACTGTACTATGATAGGTGATATCTTCCATTTTGTGTTTGCATTAATGAGAGCCCTAATGAAATAACATTATTTAAAAAACTCGTCATGTTGAACGATAGTGAAACATCTCACAAATAGGTGCCACATTCTATATTCAGATGCTCCTTAATAAGTGAAAACCTATTTGTGAGACCTCTAGTTCCTCGAGGTGACGGCACAAGCTAAGACTCTTTAATTCCCTGCGAGGCTTTTGGATTTGCAGGATGCGTATCTTTTAATGATTTAATGTAATTGGCCACTTCAGACATTTGCTTTGGGCTCAATTGTTTCTCCCAAGAAATCATCCCTTTATCGGGTATACCGTATTTAATTGTTTTAAAAATATTGTTGATTTTTCCGCCATGTATCCAATATTCATCGGTTAAATTTGGTCCAACTATACCTTGTCCATGCTCTCCGTGGCAAGCCACACAATTCTGTATAAAAGTTGCTTTACCAGCTTTTAAAACTCCAACATCGGCAGTTAATTTTACGGAATTTTCATCCACTCGGTTTGCTGCTTTTGCTAAGAAGGCTTTTTGGTCAACACCAGCTTGCGTCATTTCTACAGCATATTCTTCATCTTGCAACTTACCTAATTTGAAAACATGATAGTTTAATAGGTATACAAAAGCGAAGACGATGGTACCATAGAAAAGCCACATAAACCAAGCAGGTGTAGGGTTATCTAGTTCTGCAATTCCGTCATATTTATGGTCCATAACCAGATTTTTTTCCTCTGCTAATGGCCTTAAGGAAAGTAATTTTTCCCAAAGTGACAATTTTGGTTCAGAGGGCTCTATAACTAATTCAGATACTGGTGCAGCAATCACCAATTTTTCTTCTTTTGGTAAAAGCATATCAGCCATTACTTTAAAAGTCTTTAGTAAAACCAAACAAACTAAGCAAATAAGTGCAAGGGTAAATATAATTGCACCTAAGGCAATTCCGTTCATCAACTCTGTTGTGGTGTAAGCAAAAGAAACGCTATTGACACCAAAAATTAATAAAGCGATTATAAATATTCTGCGAATTTTCATTTTTCTAGAATTAATTCGAGTTAGCATTTTCTTCATTTAATGGGATATCACTCATATATTCTAAATGAGATTTTTTCATTCTGAGCATAGCAATGGTTGCCCCGATAAAAAATGCTAAGAATATAAAAAGAGATAGTAACATATAAATTTCGTCGCCTTGTAGGCTATGTACAAACTGTTTAAACATGGCTTATTATTTTGAGGGTTTGTTTTTAATATCGGTTCCTAGTCTTTGTAAATAAGCAATAATGGCAATGATTTCTCTATCGCTACCTACTTTAATCTTATCAATTGCCAGATTTGCAGAAATCGCTTTAGCTTGTTTATCTAAATCTTTATTGGCAATTTCCGCATATCCATTAGGGTAAGGAACACCTAGTGTTTGCATCGCATTGATTTTTGCTGCTGTATTAGTGGTGTCTAATTTCTGGTCAATCAACCAATCAAAAGCTGGCATAATACTTCCCGGCGACATTGTTCTAGGGTCCATCATGTGATTATAATGCCAAGCATTACTGTATTTTCCACCTTCTCGTTGTAAATCTGGACCTGTTCTTTTTGATCCCCAAAGAAAAGGATGGTCATAGACAAATTCGCCAGCTTTGCTATACTCTCCGTAACGTTCTGTCTCAGAACGGAAAGGCCGTATGGTTTGCGTGTGGCAGCCTACACAACCTTCTTTGATATATAGATCTCGTCCTTGTAACTCTAAAGGTGTATATGGTTTTACACTGGCAATAGTTGGTACGTTTGAGCTGATAAAGAAAGTAGGTAACATTTCTACCATTCCACCAATTAATATCACAATTAAACTCAGCACCAAGAATGTCATTGGTTTGCGCTCTAATCTTCTGTGCCAAAACTCGCCTGGTTCGTTTGCTTCTTTTATTAATGGCAAAGCTTCAGCTGCTTCGTTGCTTATCAACTTTCCGGCTCTCATGGTTTTAAATAGATTATAAGCCATTACAATAACTCCACTTAGGTAAAAAGCACCACCAATAGAGCGCATGATATACATTGGGATTATGCGAGTTACGGTTTCTAAGAAGTTAGCATATTTTAACAAGCCTTCTGGTGTAAACTCTTTCCACATCAATCCTTGTGTAAAACCTGCCCAGTATAAGGGAATAGCATAAAAAAGAATTCCTAATGTGCCAATCCAAAAATGGAAGGAAGCTAATTTTTTAGAGTATAATGTAGTTTTGTAAATTCTTGGGATTAACCAATATAGAACGCCAAATGTTAAAAACCCGTTCCAGCCTAAAGCGCCTACGTGAACGTGAGCAATAATCCAATCTGTAAAATGGGCAATAGCATTTACACTTTTTAAGGATAACATTGGGCCTTCAAAAGTTGCCATTCCGTATGCAGTTAATGCAACCACCATAAATTTCAAGGTAACATCATCACGTACTTTATCCCAAGCGCCACGCAAAGTCAATAAACCGTTAATCATCCCACCCCAACTAGGGGCAATCAGCATAATTGAAAAAGCAACACCTAAAGATTGTGCCCATCCAGGTAGTGATGTATATAATAAATGATGAGGACCAGCCCAGATATAGATAAATATCAATGCCCAAAAATGCAGGATACTTAAACGATAAGAATAAATTGGGCGATTGGCCATCTTAGGCAAAAAGTAGTACATCATCCCCAAGTATGGAGTTGTTAAGAAAAATGCCACTGCATTATGACCGTACCACCATTGTACCAAAGCATCCTGAACACCTGCGAAAACATAATAGCTTTTAAAGATGGAAACGGGTAATTCAAAAGAGTTAACAATATGTAACACGGCAACAGTTACAAATGTGGCGATGTAAAACCAAATAGCAACATAAAGGTGTTTTTCTCTCCTTTTTAAGATAGTTCCAAACATATTGACACCAAAAATCACCCAAATAATGGTGATTGCAATATCAATTGGCCATTCAAGCTCAGCATATTCATGTGAGGTACTTAAACCTAATGGAAGTGTGATTGCCGCAGCAACAATAATTAATTGCCAGCCCCAAAAGTGGATTTTGCTTAGCAAATCGCTAAACATTCGGGCTTTTAATAATCTTTGTAATGAGTAATAAACGCCCATAAAAATGGCATTTCCTACAAAAGCGAAAATTACCGCATTGGTATGTAGCGGCCTAATCCTTCCATAAGTGGTGTACTGGTTGCCCATATTCATGGACGGACTGTAAAGTTGGGTAGCTATTAATAAGCCTACCGTCATGCCAACAATGCCCCAAACTATAGTGGCTATGGCGAAATTTCTAACTATTTTGTTGTCATAGTAAAATTTATCTGGTTGCATCAACATAATTATAGAGTAGCTTTTATATTCTACAAAAATATCTCAGTTAGGCTGACAATAGAATGACCATAAATGCACTAATAAGTGACCTTTATCACTTTTAATAAAATTTACAAATGTTCCCAATATATTCGCCTAAGTCAATAACTAGTTTCTTGGTAAAACGCTTTAATTTTTAGGAAAAAGGGTCGTATCTGCGTAATAATTAAAGGTAGGTTCATTAAAATTTATAAGTTTTATTATTTCGTCACAAACCTTTTTTTAATCATTTGCTTTATAAGTTAACGGATTCAAATAGTATCTTAATGAACAACAATAATAAGTACATTACAGCAGAGGAAGCTGTAAAATTGGTTAAATCCGGTAATCGTGTTTTTCTTCACGGCAGTGCTGCAACCCCAACAGTTATCATAGATGCATTACAAAATCGTTATCAAGAATTAAAAAACGTCGAACTTATAAGTATCACCACCCTCGGCGATAGCAACTTTAGCGATGAAAAATTTAAAGAGAGTTTCTTTTTTAATTCATTATTTGTTTCTGCAAACTCAAGATCAGTAGTAAATAGTTTACATGGAGATTATGTTCCAGTATTTTTAAGCGAGATTCCATTACTCTTTAAGGATGAATTTTTACCAATAGATGTCGCCATAATACAAGTTTCCGAGCCAGATAAACACGGTTATTGCACATTAGGCACTTCAGTAGATATTGCAAAGGCGGCAGTTGAGAATGCTAAAAATGTAATCGCACAAGTAAATCCTAACATGCCGCGTACTCATGGCGATGGCTTTATTCATACCAGCAAAATAGACGCAATGGTTTGGCACAGAACCAACTTACCCGAAGTTGATTATTCTTCAAAAGCTAACAGTGCTATTATGGAGATAGGTAAACACATTACAACTTTAATAGAAGATGGATCAACTCTTCAATTAGGTATAGGGAGCATACCAGATCAAGTATTAAAAAACTTAGTCAATCATAAAAACCTTGGCTTACACACAGAAATGCTTTCAGACGGTGTAATACCGTTAATAGAAAGCGGGGTGATAAATAATAGCAATAAAAAACTTAACATAGGCAAATCGGTTACATCTTTCATGGTTGGCACAAAAAAACTCTATGATTTCGTAAACGATAATCCATCAATCAGAGTAATGAATATCAATTATGTCAATGATACCAGCATTATTAGACAAAATCCAAAAGTAATAGCAATCAACAGCGCAATAGAAATAGATTTAACTGGCCAAGTTTGTGCCGATTCCATTGGCACCTATCAATATTCTGGTATTGGCGGCCAAATGGATTTTATTCGTGGAGCTTCTCTCTCTTTGGGCGGCAAACCAATAATAGCGCTTCCTTCCGTAACAAATAAAGGAATTTCACGCATTACTCCGTTTCTGAAAGAAGGAGCTGGAGTAGTCACAACACGTGGACATGTTCATTGGGTAGTTACAGAATATGGAAAAGTGAACCTTTTTGGTAAAAACCTTAAGCAACGCGGAAAAGCATTAATTGAAATTGCTCATCCTAATCACAGAGAAAATTTAGAAAGGGCTTTTTATGATAGATATAATAAGGAGTAATTGATTAGTTAATTTTCATAGTCATAATGGCGTTACCCTAAAAATAGGGTCACGTCTTCCAAGGCTTCGCTTCGCTTCGGTTTTTTTGCCAAAAAAAGGCAAAAAGAACTACCCTTTCCACCCGTTAACGCAAAACAACATTCATTAATGTTTCAAATAAAACTAATAAGAGGCTAATTATTAAAAATTTTAAAACCCCAACATGATCTCATTTATGTAGTAAATCCTTCTTTTTAGCCAGTTTGCTGATTAGGTAAATAAATAAGATAATTTTTTCTTACACATAATCAACCATTTATATAAATAATTGTAAAATTAACTAGAACGCTATTGCGTATTAAAATTAATAATCACACCTTTGCACTCCGCAAACGCAAGGAATGTGGATGAAAACGATAAGTGAAGAGAGATTGAAATAAGGTGAAGAAATTAAAAATAAAATATTTTATAAAATATTTGGACGTTTAAAAAAAGATTCACATCTTTGCAGCCCCAACGGGGATAAAGGCTAAACAGAGCGATTCTGAAGTCTTAAAATTGACAAGATAAAGTAAGTTAAGCGAAAGCGAGACAAACAATATAACAGCTAAACCTGGATGGGGGCGGCGAAAAAGTTCTTTAAAGAGATATCATGTAGCGGAGCCGGTTTCGACCGGCCCGAGCGAAGAATACAAAAACAAGAATACAGACATCATGTCGGTATCTTACTTAACATTATACAATGGAGAGTTTGATCCTGGCTCAGGATGAA
>JACMOW010000170.1 GCA_014377775.1 Pedobacter sp.
TAAAAAAGAAAGACCCCTTTACGAAGGAGAAAATACACATGAAGTTGGATAGCAATACCTATATTTTTATTGATGCATTTGACAATAAAACGAATGTGGGCTATCGCTTTACATTAGATAAATTTAAAGGTGATGTGCTTCAAAAGAAATTAATGGCGCAATCGATTAAGTGGGACTCGTTAAAAAGAAAATGGACATTGACAGATTATTCTGTAAGAAACATTAACGGTTTAAAGGAAAAAATGATCTTCGAAAGTTCAGTGCCTAAAGATACCACTTTAGACATGAGACCTGATGATTTTTCGGCCTATGAGAATATTTTTGAAAGCTTAAGTAATAAAGAATTATCGGATAAAATTAAGAAAGAAAAAATTAGAGGCGCTGGCGTAATGAACGATCTTTTGTTCGAACAATACAAGCGTTGGCTGCAGCCTTTATCCGCCTTTGTTTTAACTTTAATAGGTGTTGCACTCTCTTCTAGAAAGGTGAGAGGTGGCGTAGGTTTACCATTGGGTATAGGAATTTTTTTAAGCTTTACCTACATTGTATTTAATCAATTTGCTAAAATGTTTTCGACAAAGGGAGGGCTACCTCCATTAATTGCGATTCTTATACCCACTATCTTTTTTGGACTTTTAGGCTTCTACTTACTTAAAAGAGCGCCTAAATAATGGATAATCTTCAACGAAAGAATTTAATTATACTCCATATCACTGTATTTATTTGGGGCTTTACTGGAATTCTTGGTGAGCTAATATCCATAAATGCAGTACAAATGGTATGGTACAGAGTTTTAATAGCTAGTGTAAGCTTGTTCGTTTATTTCTTATGGAGCAAAACAGATATTAAAGTAAGCAAAAAACAATTTCTCCAATTCTTTTTTACGGGTAGCATAGTAGCTGTGCATTGGATTTTCTTTTTTCATTCCATAAAAGTGGCTAATATATCGGTAAGCCTTATCTGTTTATCTTCTGTAACGCTATTTATTGCCATACTAGAGCCCTTAATAAAGAAGCAAAGCATTTCTAAAGGTGATATATTTATTGGCCTAGTGATTATTGCTGGCATTTATCTCATTTTCAAATTCGAGTCTAAATATACAACAGGGATTATTTTTGGCCTTTCGGCAGCCTTGGCAGCTAGTTTATTTTCTACTATAAATTCCACTTTAGTACAGAAAACAGAGCCTAGTATTATTGGATTTTATGAACTTTCTGGCGCATTCTTTTGGATTACCATTTACAGATTATTCGACTCTAGCTTAATAACAGAAACTTTTAACCTCTCATTAATGGATTGGTTTTACTTGATCGTTTTGGGCACCATTTGTACCGCTATGGCATACGTTGCTGGGGTTGGAGTGATGAGAACAATGTCGGCCTTTAGGGTTGCGTTAATCACGAATTTAGAGCCTGTATATGGCGTCATTCTTGCCTTTCTATTTTTTGGAAGCAAAGAACAGATGACGGGCGGATTTTATCTTGGATCACTCTTAATTTTAAGTGCCGTATTCTTTTATCCAATCTACAAAAAGCGAAAAAACAGGGTGTAATTTCACCTCTTCCATCTTACTAAGTCGAAAGGGTAGGGGATAAGTTTTCATTCTTTTAATCATTTTTTTTTTGAAGAAATAACAGATAATAAGTGTATCTTAAACGAGAAATTAATGACTCAAATTAATTTGGATAAAAAAAGGAAATGATTACCATAAAAAGTGGAAAAAATATAGAAAAATATATTTTTAACGTTTTATAAAAAAATAAATAATCAATTGATTATCAATTAATATAATTTATTTAACTAATGTAATAATCAATATAATACAACGGATAATTTTCTTGAAAAACTAACCATTTTAGCAATACTACCAGATGATCTTTATTAAATCATATATAAAATTGAAAATCAACATATTAACTTTTTTAATATTAAGCTTAACTTCATTAAGTACTTTTGGGCAGTTATTTGATACTCGGCAAAACCCACTTAGTGTAAAATGGAGAGAGATAAATATTTCAGGTTTTAAAATTATCTACCCTACAGAGTTCGAAAAAGAGGCACAACGAATGAGTAACACACTACCTATAATTTACCCTTTAGTTGGCCGCACATTAAACCAAAAAAAAACCACCATTCCAATTGTACTTCAAAACCGCGGAACTGTAGCCAACGGCTTTGTTCAATTGGCTCCAAAAAAATCTGAATTTTACACTACCCCACCGCAGCAATTCGACAGTCAAGACTGGTTAAATAATTTAGCTGTTCATGAACTCAGACACGTTGCACAATTCGACAAATTAACAGGTGGCAAAGCCTATCCTTTTCCTGAAGAAATTTATTTTGCCTATTTGGGCATAAGCGTTCCAACTTGGTTTTATGAGGGAGACGCCGTGAGTACCGAAACGTCATTAACTCATGCTGGTCGTGGAAGGCAACCATCTTGGATCATGCCTTTTAGAACCTCCCTCTTAAATGGAAAAAATTTCTCTTACAGCAAAGCCTACTTTGGCTCGAGTAAAGACCAAACGCCAGGTTATTATCAACTCGGTTATTTGTTGACTTCGCAACTGAGAAAAGAATTTGGAAAAAATATTGTCGATAGCTTATTTGAAGATATTCAAAAAAGACCATTTAGATTATATCCATTTTCGAGAAGCCTAAAAAAAATTACTGGGAAAAATACCAATCAATGGTACAAGCACGGTGTTGAACAATTTAAAAAAGAATGGCTAGTGCAAGATGAAGCAAATAAAAGCGAAGCGTATACCCCACTCAATCAAAAAGCTAAATTTGCGACCAACTATTTTTTACCAACCGAATACAAAAACAATCAAATTTTAACTTTAAAGCACAGCAAATCCTTACCCCCTACTTTTGTATTAATAGATCAAAATAAAAATGAAAAAAAGCTATTCGCAATTGCCTATCAAGAACAACCTTGGTTTAGTTATGCCAACTCTATTTTAATCTGGGACGAAATTAGATTTGATCCTAGGTATAAACAACGTAGCTACAGCGTAATTTGCAGTTACAATTTTATTACGAGGCATAAAACACAACTTACCTTTAAAACAAGGCTATTCTCTCCTAGCCTTTCGGCTGATGGAAAAAAGTTAATAGCAGTTCAAATTGACTTGAGTAATGAGGCTAATCTTGTTGCACTCGACCCACAAACCGGAAAAATCATCAATACCTACTCAAATGAAAAAGGTCTTATGCTGCAAAACCCAGCTTTAAATGCAGATGGGTCTAAGTTGGCTTGGGTGAGTGTAAGTGAACTCGGAAAGGCTTTATGGTTAAAAGAAGAAAACAAGTCGCCACGTAAAATTATCAACGAAACACAGCAGCAACTAAGCAGACCAGTATTTAATGGCGAGCAAATCATTTTTAACGCCCATTTAAACGGCATAGACAATCTTTTCAGCATAGACCCTCAAAATTCGAAAATAATTGCCCTGAGCGCCTCTAAATATGGGGCTTTTAATGCAAGTTTATCTGAAGACGGTAAAAATATTGTGTTTAACGACTTCAATTTAATGGGACACGATATTGTGAAAGCTCCAATTAATGCTAAAGAAATTCAAGACAATGGTTTTATTTATTTTGGGAAAGAAGCCGAAGCGCAAGAGCAAATAGACAATGTTTTCAACGAAATCCCTAGTCAAGTTCAAGAATCGAAGCCTTATAGCCCCCTAACTCATCTTTTTAATTTTCATAGCTTAAGCCCAAATATTGACGACTCCGATCGACCAGGCCTACAATTAAAGTCGAACGATTTGTTAAGCACATTTGATTTTTATACAGGCTTGGTGTATGATAGCGATTTGCGAAAACTAGAATACAATGCCGGCTTCACCTATAAAGCCCTATATCCCATTCTTAGTGCAGTGTATCGAAATCGGCCACGAACGGCTTTCTATAAATTAAAAAATGCAACACAACTCACTCAGGCAGAATGGAGGGAAAATTATATAAACATCAAAGCAAGTTTACCATTAAGTATAAACAGCTTTAATCATAATTATAGCTTTATTGCTGATATTGGAACTAGTTATACCCAAAGAAATTTAACTGAAAGCGATGCCAAAGTTATCAATAGTACCGTGCTTTTCCCAATGAACTATCGGGTTGGCTTTACCCACACCCTACGTACTGCTGAGCGAGATTTAGCCCCAAAATTTGCACAAACTTTTAGTTTAAAATATTTCCATCAACCTTTTGATAATCGATATAAAGGGAAATTATTCGCATTTGAAAGCGGTTTATATTTTCCTGGGTTTGCCAGAAACCATACTTTTTCAATGGGTTTCAATTATCAAAATGCTAATGGCGTACTGAATGCGAATACCGAGATTTCTACAGTTTATGGCTATGCACAAATAAAAGCAAATAGCAAATTGCAAAACTCTTTATTATTAAATTATAGGTTCCCAATTGCCTTTCCAGATGCAGAAATCGGCCCTTTGGCTTATATAAGGAGTATTCGCGGCGGTTTCTTTAGCCATTATGAAAACATCATAAAGCAAACTAATTTAGTCCAACCTAAAACTTTTGGCTTCGAATTGCGTAGTAGTATGAACTTACTGCGCTATCAACCTGTAGTTGATTTAGGAGCAAGATTAATTTTTGTAAACCAAACTTATAAGCAAAACCCTATCTTAGAGGTAATTTTTAACTATAGCTTTTAAACCCATGAAACCCAAAACCATACTTATTCTTATTCTTACCGTTCTGCTAACTGTATTTTTAACTGTAAATAGTGATGCGGTAGCTTTCGATTTCCTTATCGGCGAGCCTGTTTCTGTTTCAAAATTAGTGGTGATTGGAATTTGCGTCCTAATTGGATTTATACTAGGCTTTATTGTTGGTCGCCCTCGCAAAACGGTAAGCAGTTACGATACCGAGATAGAAAAGGGATATCCTGTTAATGAAAATAAATCGACACTCAGCGATGAAGATAGAGATTACATTAATTGAGCGCTAAGCGTTCAAAGCATCTTCAATATCTTTTAAAATATCATCAATATGTTCTAATCCAATCGATAAACGAATAGAACCTTGCTCAATCCCCACTTCCAAACGTTGTTCTTCGGTTAGTTTAGAGTGCGTACTAGTAGCTGGATGCGTAGCAATAGATCGGGTATCGGCTAAATTTGCCGAAATGGAGAACATTTTTAGTCCATCCATAAATTTACGCGCACCTTCTACACCCCCATTTACTACAATGGTCACAATTCCGCCGCCTTGTTTCATTTGTTTTTTTGCAATCGCATACTGTGGATGAGAAGCAAGAAATGGATATTTTACTAATTTTATTTTAGGATGTTTCTCTAAATATTCAGCAACTTTTAATGCATTTTCGCAGTGACGGTCCATACGAACGGCCAAGGTTTCCAAACTTTTCGATAAAATCCAAGCATTAAAAGGAGACATCGCTGGTCCACTGTGGCGTGCAAAAGCCTCGATTTCTAACATATTCACTTTTGAACCTAAAATTACCCCCCCTAATGTTCTGCCCTGTCCATCAATATACTTTGTTGCCGAATGGATAGAAATATCTGCACCTAATTTAATAGGCTGTTGCAGATAAGGGGTAGCAAAGCAGTTATCAACCACAAACAAAACACCATGTTTTTTAGCAATTTGAGCAATGAATGCTAAATCAATAATATCGATACCTGGATTAGATGGCGTTTCGATAAAAATTAACTTCGTGTTCGACTGTATTAACCCTTCCCAAACCTCTGGCTGATCTAAATTGGCATATGAATAGGTAATACCCCACTTCGAGAACACATTGGTAAGTAATTGATGGGTTGAACCAAATACCGAACGGCTCGATAATACATGATCGCCACTTTTTAGGAAAGCACCAAACGTAGTAAAGATAGCGGCCATGCCAGTTGCTGTTACCCATCCCGCTTCTGCACCTTCTAAAGCGGCCATTTTATCAATCAGCTCGGTGGTATTCGGATTGGCATAACGGCTGTATACATTCCCTTCCTTTTCATTGGCAAAAAGTGCACGCATTTCTTCAGCATCATCAAATTTATAGCTCGATGTTAGGTATAATGGAACTGAATGCTCTTTGAAAGCACTTCTCTCTGCTTGTAAACGAATGGCTATGGTTTCAAAATTTTCGGACATTGTGTGGGATTTGAGTATTGAGATATGAGATTTGAGACAAATCCATTATTTATTTATGGTGTAAGTAAAATTTATTGTTGCAGAGCGACTTAAAATGTTTGCTACTGAGCAGTACTTATCAAATGTCATTTTTAGGGCTCTTTCTACTTTTGCAGTATTTAAATCTCCAAATAAATCAAAATGAATATCAATCACATCAAAAATTGGGGGAATTTCTTCCTCTTTTCTTGTTGCTCGAATATTTATTTTAACATCAGTTAAGTGTTCTTTCTGTTTAGTTAATACATTTACCATATCAATACCGCTACACCCACCTAAACCCACTAGCATCATTTCCATGGGTCTAAACCCCTTTCCTTCTCCGCCAATTGCAGTTTTTGCATCTAGGCCTACTGTAAATCCACTTTCGTTGCTGGCTTCAAAATTAAATTTTCCGCTCTTGCGGATAAGGTTTATTTCCATATTTTAGTATCGTGTATTGGTACTGAGACATTGTGTTTTAGTTTTTAAGGTTGTTTGCTTGGCGTATTACACAGATTTTGAAATTTCATCGATTGTTTTCTTAGTAGCCAATTTCACACTTTTCGACTTTTCAACTTCCAGAATTCCTGAATCTTAAACTTCCGAACTATTTAACGCCTAAACACCATAAAAAACCAAATTCTCCTTTTCCAAATCTGGAAGATGAACCCGCTTTTCAAAAATCCCGAATACCGAAGATCCGCTTCCACTCATCAATGCAAATGTAGCACCTGCAGCATAAAGCTTTGTTTTTATTTCGTCAATTTCTGGATATTTGGCAAAAACTGAGGTTTCAAAATCATTAAAAATAGCAGTTCTCCATTCTTTTAGAGGCAAATTTATTAATTTTTTCAAGGAAGTTGAGGGTTGTTTCACTTTTACATCTGTATAAGCTAAAGCTGTTGAAACATGGATAGGGGGTTTTATCAATACGGTAAAATGGTTTGATAAGCTAATTTCCAGCGCTTCAAATTCATCGCCCTTGGCACAGGCAAAAACAGGCTTATTTTTAATAAAAAAAGCACAATCTGCTCCAAAACCGCGTGCATAGCCTTGCATTTGAGAAATGCTTAAACCGAGGTTAAATTTTTCATTAACAAGTTTGATCAAAAAGGCGGCATCAGCCGAACCGCCACCTAAACCGGCCCCTACCGGAATATTTTTCAACAAAACGATCTGCTGATTAGGCAGATTAAAATCGATCTGTAAACGTTTGAATGCTTTTAAACAAATGTTTTCTTCATCTTTCCCTGGAATTTCTATGCCTTTGATTACACAACTTGTTTCATTTGCATCTACAAGTTCTAGTGCATCGGTTATTTGAATAGGATAAAAAACGGTTTCTAAGTTATGGTAACCATCAGACCGTTTCTCTATCAAGTTTAACCCTAAATTAATCTTAGCATTTGCAAAAGTCAGCATATTGTACTTTATGTAGGTAATGAGAGATGGTTTTCCAAACAAAAAAGATTGAATATCTAGTTAGTATGGGATTTTATTTTAGCACAAAGAACGCAAAGTTTTTTACAAACTAAAAAAGGATTAAGGTAAAATATATTTTCAATAAAAGATTTGTGGAAAAAACGAAACTCTCAGCCTCATATTTTTTTTTTAATTTTACGATAGAATTAACAAAATGAAACAATATTTAGACTTAATGCAATATGTGCTAGATCACGGCACACAAAAACATGATCGTACAGGAACAGGAACGATTAGTGTTTTTGGCTATCAAATGCGCTATAATCTACAGGATGGTTTTCCGCTGGTTACGACTAAAAAATTACACCTAAAATCGATTATACATGAATTAATTTGGTTTTTAAGTGGCGATACCAACATCAAATACCTTAAAGATAATGGGGTAAAAATTTGGGACGAGTGGGCCGATGCCGATGGAAACCTAGGGCCTGTTTATGGCTCGCAATGGCGCTCGTGGCCTAAACCAAATGGTGAAAAGATTGACCAGATTACCCAAATTATTGATACGATAAAAAATAACCCCGATTCGCGCAGAATTATAGTTTCGGCCTGGAATGTTGCCGAAATAGAAAATATGGCACTTCCGCCCTGTCATGCTTTTTTTCAATTTTATGTGGCAGATGGTAAATTGAGCTGTCAGTTGTACCAACGCAGTGCGGATATATTTCTGGGCGTACCTTTTAACATTGCATCCTATGCGTTATTAACGATGATGGTAGCACAGGTATGCGGCTTAGCTTATGGAGATTTTGTACATACTTTGGGCGATGCACATCTATATAATAATCACATTGAGCAAGCTCATCTACAACTTAGCAGAACACCCAAAGTATTACCTAAAATGAAAATTAATTCACAAGTGAAGAACATTTTTGATTTTAAATTTGAAGATTTTACATTAGAAAATTACGATCCACATCCGCACATTAAAGGTATAGTAGCAGTATAAAGAATGAACAAATTATCGATAATAGTTGCCATTTCAGAAAATAATGCAATTGGCAAAAACAATCAATTGTTATGGCATTTACCAGCAGATTTAAAGCATTTCAAAGAAATTACTATGGGCCATACCATTATTATGGGGCGAAAAACTTATGATTCTATAGGAAAACCACTTCCCAATAGAAGAAGTATTGTAATTACTAGAAGCAAAGATTTAGTGATCGAAGGGGTCGAAGTGGTAAATAGTTTGGCGCATGCAATTGAACTTTGTAAACAGGATGAAGAAGCTTTTATCATCGGGGGAGCCGAAGTTTATAAACAGGCAATATCCTATGCTACAGGCATTCACCTCACCAAAGTTCATCAAAATTATGAGGCCGATACTTTTTTTCCAGAAATAAATCCCACAGCTTGGAGAGAAATCAATTCAATTACTTATCCAGCAGACGAAAAAAATAATGTAGCTTACACCTTTTCATCATTGGAGCGGATTTGATTGATAAAATAGGATATTAGAAAAAGGAAATGGAAAATAGGGAATAGAAAATTGACACGATGCTTAAGAACCCAATCCATTCTCCATTCCTTATTTCCCTATTTAAAGCGCTATCTAATTATTTTGCCCCCTGCCCCGATAAAATTACAATAAGAAGTCTTATTATTTAAAAAATTAATTAGATTTGCCGACTTGTTAAAAAACAGCATACTATAGAAAAAAATAATTTACAAACAAATGCAAGGTAAAGGTTTTATTAAATTTATGGCAATACTATTAGGTATTGTCTGTCTGTATTCACTCTCGTTTAATCTAGTTACTTATAATGTAGAAAAAAACGCCAAAGAGTTTGCCAAAGGCGATTTGGTTAAGGAAAAAGCTTATTTAGATTCGATGGCCACCATACCGGTATATCCCGGACTTGGTTTAACGTATCAACAAGTAAAAGGAAAAGAGATTAACCTTGGTCTTGATTTAAAAGGTGGAATGAACGTAACGATGGAGATTTCTTTAGCAGAATTAACCAAATCGTTAGCAAACAATCCAACCGATGCCAACTTTAACCAAGCATTAACAAGCGCACAAGCGCAAATGAATGCAGGCGGAAAAGATTTTATCGCCTTATTTGTTAGCGAATATGAAAAGCTTAATCCAACAGGAAAGCTTGCCGATTTTTTCTCTACTCAAGATAACGCACAACAACTAAAAGCAAACGCCAGCAACGATGATGTAAGAAGTTTCTTAACTGCAGAAGGAAATAGTGCAATTGATCGTTCATTTACCATCTTGCGTAGTCGTATTGATGGTTTTGGCGTAGTTAGTCCGAACATGCAGAAACAAGAAGGTTCGAATAGAATTTTCATTGAGATGCCAGGTGTTCAAGACAAAGAACGTATCCGTAAATTATTACAAGGTTCTGCAGAATTACAATTTTGGCAGGTTTATCAAAACCAAGAAGTTGTTGGGATTTTAGAAAACATTAACAAAACGTTAGCCGTTACCCTTAAAGACACGACTAATGCTGCTGTAAAAACTGTTGATACTACTAAAAAAGATGGTAAGTTGGCAGGTTTAACAAACACTAAAAAAGAAAAAGATACAATTGCTGCTAAAAAAGAAGCCCTCAAAAGCAATCCTTTATTTAGCATTTTAAATATTCCTACTTATCAATCAGAAAACGGGCAGCCTGCTCTACGCCCCGGACCAGTTGTGGCTATGGCTTTTCAAAAAGATACCGCTAAAGTAAATGCTTTATTGGCTAGATCAGAAATTAAGCCACTTATACCAGGTACCATGAAATTTATGTGGGGCCTTAAACCAACGGATGGAAAGATTTTTGAATTGTATGCCATTAAAGTAACTTCACTAGATGGAAGACCAGATTTAGGTGGTGATGCTGTCTCTAATGCAATGCAAAGTTACGATCAGAAAAACCAACCAGAGGTAACCATGTACATGACCAGTGATGGTGCCGCTAAATGGAAAAAAATTACCGCAGAAGCATCTGCCGATCCCCAAAATAAAAAAGCAATTGCAATTGTATTAGATAATACGGTGTATTCTGCTCCTACAGTTCAGAATGAAATTCCAAATGGTGTATCATCTATCTCTGGTAGTTTCTCACTCGAAGACACCAAAGATTTAGCGAATATTTTAAAAGCTGGTAAATTACCTGCCCCTGCGCGTATCGTTTCCGATTTCGTTGTTGGTCCGTCGTTAGGGCAAGAAGCAATAGACAGTGGTTTATCATCATTTGTAATCGCCTTTATCGTGATTTTAGCATTTATGGCGCTATATTATAATAAAGCAGGATGGGTTGCCAATTTAGCGTTGGTAATTAACGTATTCTTTATTATGGGTGTACTAGCTGCATTTGGAGCTGTACTAACGTTACCTGGTATTGCTGGTATTGTGTTAACCATCGGCTTATCGGTAGATGCGAACATTTTGATTTTTGAACGTGTACGAGAAGAACTTGCACATGGTAAAAGCACAGCTATAGCGATTAAAGAAGGTTTTAAACATGCTATGTCGTCAATTATCGACTCGAATGTTACCATCTTTATCTTAGGTATAATTTTATTTGTTTTCGGTACAGGCCCGGTACAAGGCTTTGCAACTACATTATGTGTAGGTATTGCAACTTCTTTATTTGCTGCTGTGTTGATTTCACGTTTAGTATTTGAAGGCTTGTTGGCTAAAAAGGCTAATATATCATTCGATAACAGTGTAACTAGAAACGCATTTAAAAATATTGCCTTCAACTTTGTTGGACATAGAAAACTATATTATGGCATATCTACTGCTATTATTGTTTTAGGTATTGGTTTTTATATTAAAAATGGTGGTTTAAATCTGGGTATCGACTTTAAAGGAGGTAGAACATATATTGTTCACTTCGATAAACCGATGAATACAGAAGATGTTAAAAGCAAGTTAGAAGTTGTTTTCGGACCAGAAGAAGAAACACAAGTTGTAACCGCAGGTTCAGCAAGTGAATTAAAAATTACAACTACCTACCATATTTTAGATCAGGCAGAAAACGCTGATAAATTGGTAGAAGAAGTGCTAAATAAAGGTTTAGCAACTACGGGCGCAAAATATACGCATGAAGGTGGTGCAAAAGTTACGCCTATTGTTGCGAGTGATATTGTTTATGGCGCTTACGGAGCTATTTTATTCTCTTGTATTGTGATGTTTATTTACATCTTAGTTCGTTTCAGAAAATGGCAATATGGCCTAGGTGCAGTTATTGCATTATTTCACGATGTACTTCTTGTGTTATCATTCTATACCATATTAGATGGTATGTTGCCTTTCTCATTAGAAATTGGCCAAGATTTTATCGCTGCAATTTTAACGGTAATGGGCTATACCATGACAGAAACTGTAGTTGTATTTGACCGTATCCGCGAAAAATTAGGAGAGAAGGGTAAAGTAGATGTTTATGGCGAAGAGCGCGACACATTAATTAATTTCGCCTTAAACAGTACATTAAGTCGTACTATTTTAACTTCATTAACCGTATTCTTTGTACTCTTAGTTATCTTCATCTTTGGAGGCGATAGTATCAGAGGATTTATATTTGCCTTATTGATCGGTCGTATCATTGGTACCTATTCATCACTTTGTATCTCTACGCCTATTGTAATTGATTTATCGAAAAGAGAAGCGACTAAAGCAGTTAAATAAGTTTAATTGTTTTTAATTATCGTAAAGGCAACACTTTAGCAAACTTTGAAAGTTTGTCAAAGCGTTGCCTTTTTTTTTATTCTATATTTGCTAAACTAATTTGTGAGGTATGAATAGCAAAAAACAAAAAATTATAATTGTGGGAGGAGGCTTTGGAGGGATCGAACTTGCCAAAAAACTTCGAAATCAAAACGTTGAGGTCATCATTTTAGATAAACACAATTATCATACTTTTCAGCCTTTGCTTTATCAAGTAGCTACCGGAGGATTAGAAGCCGACTCGATTGCATTTCCAATTCGGAAAATATTTAAAGGGCAAAAAAATATTACATTTAGGGTAACTGAGGTTGAAAAAGTTATTCCAGCAGAAAATAAACTCTTAACTACCATTGGGGCAATCGCCTACGATCATTTAGTGATTGCAACTGGTTCTACCAGTAATTTCTTTGGTCAGGCAGAAATTGAGCAAAATGCAATGCCCATGAAATCTATTCCAGAGGCACTGAACTTGAGGAGTTTGATTTTACAAAATTTAGAGGCCGCATTAATAGCAAAAGATAAGGAAAGCGAGGCTAAACTGCTAAATTTTGTTATTGTGGGAGGTGGACCAACGGGTGTAGAAACTGCTGGAGCTATTGCTGAGCTGAAAAAGCATGTATTAAAAAATGATTATCCAGAATTAGATCTTCATAAAGTAAATATTTATTTAATTGAGGGTTCTCCAGAGTTGCTGGGTCCGATGTCGAAGCAATCTCAAGTAAAATCGCAAGAGTTTTTAGAAGAACTTGGTGTAACGGTTTATACCAATGCAAGAGTGCAATCTTATGATGGAAATCTACTTTGTTTAGTAGATGGGCGATCAATTTTATCGGCCACAGTAATTTGGAGTGCGGGCGTGAAAGGAGTTGTACTTGATGGATTAAAACCAGAATGTATAGTAAGAGGAAATCGATTAAAAGTAGATCAGATCAATCGGGTTGAAGGGTATCAAAATATTTATGCCATAGGTGATGTAGCCGCTATGATAACCGATGAAACACCTAATGGGCACCCTGGGGTTGCTCCTGCTGCCATTCAACAAGGTAAACTCCTGGCTAAAAATTTAATAAATATTATAGCTGGAAAGCCTACAGAAAGTTTTAAGTATTTTGATAAGGGAGCTATGGCCACCGTAGGTAGAAATAGAGCAGTGGTTGACATTAGTAAAATACATTTTCAGGGTATATTTGCATGGTTTACTTGGATGTTTGTACATTTAATGACTTTAGTGGGCTTTAGAAATAAATTAGTTGTTTTTGTAAATTGGGTTTGGAGTTATTTTAGCTATGACAGAGGAACAAGGTTAATTATTAGACCGTTTCATAGAGCGGAAAGTCTAAAGCGGAAAGTTTAAACGCCCCAATCTAAATACTAACTACTACCCAATCTAAATACTAAGTACTAAAAAAATGAAACTCATTGAATGCCCCCGTGATGCTATGCAAGGTTTGCATCATTTTGTACCAACTGAGATAAAAGTTGCATATATTAATCTTTTACTTCAAGTTGGCTTTGACACCATTGATTTTGGGAGTTTTGTTTCTCCAAAAGCTATTCCACAGTTACGTGACACCCATGAGGTATTAGAAAAGCTAGATTTCAGTTATACTAAATCGAAACTACTTGCTATTGTGGCCAATTTAAGAGGGGTACATGAAGCGATCAAACATGAACCAATCGATTATCTGGGTTTTCCATTTTCTATATCAGAAACCTTTCAGCAACGAAACACAAACGCTAGTATTGCACAATCAATGAATACAGTTGAAGAAATGCTTAATTTATGCGATCAGTATGGTAAAACTGCAGTTGTATACTTATCAATGGGTTTTGGCAACCCCTACGGTGATGAATGGAATATTGAAATCGTAGAAAAATGGACTGAACAACTGGTGAATGTTGGGGTTAAAATAATATCATTAGCAGATACAACTGGGGTTTCTACGCCTGAAAAAATCAAAGCAATTTTACCGATGCTCATCAAAAAATTTAATCAAACTGAAATTGGTGTTCACTTGCATAGTACACCCGAAACAAGGATCGAAAAAATTGAGGCTGCTTATGCCGCTGGCTGCAAACGTTTTGATAGTGCATTAAAGGGATTTGGAGGTTGCCCGATGGCTGCAGATGATTTAACAGGGAATTTAGCGACCGAAGACTTAATTTATTTCTTAGAAAGTAAAGAGGAAAAACTAAATATTAATATTACTAAATGGCATGAGTCAATGTTGTTTTCTCAAAAAATATTTAACTAATCTATGAAATTTATTAAAACGTTTAAACTCGCTTTACCATTCTAAAATGCTGAATACCTGCTTCCTCAAATTGTTCGCCTTCTGCGATGAAGCCAAATTTTCCGTATAAACTCATGGCATCCAATTGCGAATTTAAATAAATGTAAGCTGCATCAGAAGGTAAATCATCCAAAGCAGTAGCAATTAGCGCTCTCCCTATACCTTGCCCCCTAAACTCTTTTAAAACCGCAAAGCGTTCTAATTTATACCCTTTATCAGTTTTACGCCATCTGCAGGCACCACATGGATAATGATCTGATATCGCTAAGAAATGGGTCGACTCTTCTTCATTTGCCCACTCAAGTTCAGGCGGACAACCCTGCTCATCAACAAATACAATTTTTCGGATGGAAAATACTTTTTCTAAATCTTCTTTAGTTACCGCCCTTTGTACATGAAGTATATCCATCATTATGATTTTTTAACTTTGCTTTTAAGTTCGTTTATTTCGTTGGCAGCATCTATAGAGTGAGAACAATGAATATCATTTTCTTTCTTAGCCAAGGCAGATAATTTTACATAAAATTTATGCAATTGATCGAGTTCTGCTTCTGTTAGATCTTCAATATCTACCATACGGTTACTTGCACGTTCATGCGCAGCAATCAATTCGTTTAATTTTAATTGTATGGCCTTACCATCTTTATTTTGTGCTTTTTGAATCAAGAAAACCATTAAAAAGGTGATGATGGTTGTTCCAGTATTAATGACCAACTGCCAAGTCTCAGAATAACCAAATAGTGGCCCACTTGCTGCCCAAAGCACAATAATTGTTGCTGCTGCAATAAACGCTGGCGAGCTGCCCGTAAATTTTGTTGCTGCATTAGCAAAACGCTCAAATAAACTAGATAATTTCATGATAAACCATAAATATAATAATAAAACACGCAAAAACGCCATAAGTTTTAACCTATGGCGTTCCTTGTGGTATTAGTTATTCAATTTACAATTTATCGTTTGCATTTACGCAATTTAAGTCTTCAAAGGCAACGGTTAAGCGTTTTACAAATTCTTCTTCGCCTTTTCGTAACCAAACTCTAGGATCATAATATTTTTTATTTGGCACATCCTCTCCATCTGGATTGCCGATTTGCCCTTGCAAATACGGTTCATTTTTTTGATAATAAGCTAATATACCTTCCCAAAATGCCCATTGCATATCGGTATCAATATTCATCTTTATAGCGCCATAAGAAATAGCTTCTCTTATTTCTTCCTGTGATGAACCAGAGCCCCCATGAAATACAAAATTTATTGGTTTTTCTGCCCCTAATTTAAATTTATCTTTCACAAAATCTTGTGAATTTTTTAAAATTACGGGTTGTAGCTTTACATTACCCGGTTTGTACACACCATGTACATTTCCAAAAGCTGCCGCAATGGTAAATCGATCATTTACCTTACTTAATTCCTCGTAGGCAAAAGCAACCTCTGAAGGTTGTGTATATAATTTAGAACTATCTACATCACTATTATCTACTCCATCTTCTTCACCTCCGGTAACACCGAGTTCAATTTCAATGGTCATGCCCATTTTACTCATGCGTGTAAAATACTCCACACAAATTTCTATGTTTTCTTCAATCGGTTCTTCAGAAAGATCAAGCATATGAGATGAAAATAAAGGTTTTCCAGTTTCTGCAAAAAACTTTTCTCCGTGTGTTAGAAGACCGTCAATCCACGGTAATAACTTTTTAGCCGCATGATCGGTATGTAATACAACGGCCACGCCATAATGTTCTGCTAATAAATGAACGTGCTTAGCGGCAGAAACTGCACCCAATATGCAAGCATTCAGATTATCATTATTTAGTGTTTTACCCGCGTAAAACTGTGCTCCACCATTAGAAAGCTGAATCATAACTGGAGAATTTACCGCCTTAGCCGTTTCCATTACAGCATTAATAGTATTCGTTCCCGTTACATTTACTGCTGGTAATGCAAATTGATGTTTTTTAGCCTGCTCGAATAATTCTTGTACAGCAGCTCCGTAAATTACGCCCTTATAACCTTTTAAACTCATTTTTATTTAGATTTGATTTTCGAAGTTATAAAAAAAAACGTGAAAAACCACCTTTAATCACGTAAATTTCAAAACATTAGACTAAGTGTATATTTTACAATATCTAAACTATATTCCGTATCCCTCCCATCTTTTACTTATCATAAAACAAGGCTATTGTTAAATATTTTTTCGTTTCTTTGTACTCGCATTTTTTAAAAGAAATATGGCTTGGTTTAAGAGAGAAAAAAAAGGTATCATTACTACAACCGAAGAAAAAAAGGAAGCTCCTGATGGTTTGTGGAACAAATGTCCAAATTGTAAAAAAGCACTACACAGTGCCGATTTAACAGAAAACAAGTACGTTTGCCATTATTGTGATTATCATTTACGTGTTGGATCCAAGGAATATTTCGAGGTTTTATTCGATAATAATGAATACACAGAACTATTTGCAAATTTAACATCAGCTGATCCGCTAAACTTTAACGATAATAAACCATATACAGAAAGGATTGTTGAAAGCCAAGCTAAAACTGGATTAAAAGATGCTATTCGTGCAGCGCACGGTAAACTAGGGGGTAAGGAACTAATGATTGCCTGTATGGATTTTGCATTTATTGGTGGATCTATGGGTTCTGTAGTTGGTGAAAAAATTGCACGTTCTATCGATTATAGTATTAAAAATAAAGTTCCATTTTTAATGATTTCTAAATCTGGTGGAGCAAGGATGATGGAAGCTGCTTTCTCTTTAATGCAAATGGCCAAAACATCAGCAAAACTGGCTTTATTAGCGCAGGCTAAAGTTCCATATATCTCACTGTTAACCGACCCAACCACCGGAGGAGTTACTGCATCTTATGCCATGTTAGGCGACATTAACATTGCTGAACCAGGTGCATTAATTGGCTTTGCCGGACCTCGAGTAATTAAAGAAACTATAAAAAAAGACCTCCCTAAAGGTTTTCAAACATCTGAATTTGTATTAGCGCATGGGTTTTTAGATTTTATCGTCGACAGAAGACAGATGAAAGCTAAATTAGCAACTTTCTTAAAAATGATGGAGAACTAACAAGAGTTTCTTATATTTATAAATCAATATATATTGATTTATGAATAAAATTATCATGTTACTCTTAAGTTTCGTTCTTTTTACAAGTTTTAGTAAAACAATATCTATTTTATCTAAATCTAAGGCAGTTGTTGTTTGGCAGCCCTCTCATCAAACTGATACGGGGAAAGACTTTAGTGAAGCTAAAACTTGTAATGGAATTATTGAAGCTGCAATGGATTTTAAGCCGAAATTAAAAGAGTTTAAGGTCTGGAGTTTAAATGAACCCAATCTTCATCATCCAAATGTGGGAAGCAATACGATTATTGAACACACTTCTGCCGTTATTGATGGTAAATTATCCGGATATGCGTACGAACTACAAGAATCCAATAAAAGAAAACCCGATGTTTTTATAGCTGTTCACAATAATGGTGGAACAAAACGCCATGCAATATGGGGATACATTCACGAAGGGGATGAATTTGAGGCTGAAAATAAAGTACTGGCTTCTCGTTTAATCGCAGCAATTAGTGCGGTAACTAACTTAGAAAACAGAGGTGTCCTTTTTGATAGTTCGACCGGCAGAAATGACTATACCTGCAAAAAAACCGGTAAAAAAGGGTTTTATAGTTTAGATGAAAATGTGAATACTGCAAAGTACAGAGTTTTACTTGAGGTTGGCGATAACGGAATTAGCAAAGAATTTTTAGAAAACCCTGCTAATCAGAAAAAAATGGGACAAGCCCTAAAAGTAGAATTGGCGAAATGGCTTCATGAAAAGGGGCTTTAAGGAGTAGATTACACTTTTAAAATTCAAGTTTTAGCAATTGGCATTATCCAACGCTGAGTTCAGCATACGCAGCATTCAAACTTCTTGCTATACCATCACCTTGCCATTCTGGAGCACCCGGAATAGTGGTTGCTTTTAAAATTTCTTCTTTGGTTTTCCCAGCTTGCATCTCCTTTTTAACAAATGCCATTAAGCTTTCTAAATAGTTTTTAAAAGCTTTAACATTCTCTTTATCACCTACCACTTTTTCTGGATCTAAGCTGTGTCCAGTAATAACGATGGTATCTTTATCAAATTGGTTGTAGATTTTATCTAAGGCGGCAATCCAATTCCCAATATGCGCGCCATTTGCTTGATCTATATAGGGAAAACGACGGTTAAAAACCAAATCGCCTACATGAACGATATTAGCATTCTCGAAATGATAAACTACATCCCCATTTGTATGGGCTGAGCCATAGTAATAAGAACTTATTTTTTCTTTCCCTACTCGTGCTTTCCAGCCCTTTCCAAAAGTTACATCTGGGTAAAGTTGTTTATCTTCATTCTTTGCATTTTCGGCAGCGAGTTTCTGATTTACCAATGAATTTTGGTGGGCAACAACGTGCTCGACTAAGCCTTTAAAAGCAATATTACCAGCCGTATGATCCCCATGATGGTGGGTATTTAGTAAATACTTAAAAGGTTTTTCACTCAATTTTTTTAATTCTTCTATTACATGCGAAGCTGAGGCAGGAAATTGCGAGTCAACCACTACAAATCCACTCGAACCATTTAACCAAGCAATAGTACCACCTTGCTCCATAAAAATGCCTACATCATTTCTTAATGCTTTAAATTGATAAGCGCCATTTAGGGGTGAATTTGCAAAAGCATCCGACTTATAAAAGGCAAGCACAGCCACCGCTAATGCTGAGTTTTGGAGAAAATATCTTCTTTCCATGATAAGAAAATTAAAAACCACGAAATATATCGTGGTTTAAATGTACTAAATTATTAAGGCTTATACTCCTGTACCCGGAATTGTACCCGGTTCATGTCCATCACCAAACGCATTATGTACACGACCATGTTTTTTCGTAAAATTACCAGTTACTTTTGATGAAGAGTTTTTTTCTACATTTTCTTCATTTCTAGGTGTTTCTTGTTCAGCATCCGTTACCGTGGCGTCTTTAACCACTTTACGGTCTTTTTCATTATTCGTTTCCATAATCCTTGTTTTTTATTGGTAGTTAAATAAATAACAAATATAAAAACGGATTGTTTTACGCTAATGCATTCTGCTTCATTACCATTTTCACCTTTTCCAATACGTAATCTAAATCTTCTATAGTGGTGTATTTGCTAAAAGAAAAACGCACCGCCGGACGGTTAGGGTCAGCATTTATGCCATTTAGCACATGTGAACCAATGTTAGAACCCGACGAACAGGCACTACCACCAGAGGCACAAATACCATTGATATCTAAATTAAATAACAACATATCTGCCATATCCATTTCTGGGAATGAAACATTTAAAACGGTATACAAGCTTTTATCAGCGGCTGTTTCGCCATTAAACGCAATACCAGGGATTTCGGCAATTAATTGTGTTTTTAAATAATCTTTTAAGCCCTGAATATGGTTTTGGTGTGTTTCCATCTCTGCATAAGCAATTTCAAGTGCTTTCGCTAAACCAACAATTCCATAAACATTTTCAGTTCCACCACGCATGTTGCGTTCTTGTGCGCCACCATAAATCATCGGTGGTATTTTAATATTACTGTTTACAAATAAGAAACCAACTCCTTTGGGCCCGTGTAATTTGTGTGCTGCACACACTATAAAATGCGCCTTTAGTTTACGTACATCATGAACATAATGACCCATGGTTTGTACCGTATCGGCGTGATAAATCGCATTATACTTTTCACAGATATCCCCTACCTTTTCCATGTTCGTTAAAGTACCCAGCTCGTTATTGGCTTGCATTAACGATACAAAACTACGCTCGTTATTTTGTAATAGTTCTTCAAGATGTACATAATCAATACTTCCCTTTTCGTCTATATTAACAAAACTTAGCTTTTCGATATGTCCGTCTTTAAGCAACGTATTTAAGGTGTGTTCAACCGCATGATGTTCTATTTTAGACGTAATTGCATGTTTAATGCCATAAGCAGAAATGCCACAGCGAATGGCCATGTTATCAGCCTCTGTGCCTCCAGATGTAAAAAATATCTCTGAGGGCGATGCATTTAACAAGTTCGCAACATTCTTTCTTGCTTTCTCTAACAGCGTTCTTACTTCACGACCAAGTGCATGAATAGCGGAAGGGTTACCGAAATAATTCTCCATCACATTGGTCATCTCAGCAATAACAGCAGGATCTAATGGAGTGGTTGCGGCATTATCTAAATAAACTCTTTTCATTATATTGTGATTACACAGATTTACTAGTTTAACTTTAAGATTTCTTTAATATCTGAAATAATTTTATTTGCTAGATTTTCAGCTACAGTTTCATTTTCAGCCTCACTATAAATACGAATAATAGGTTCAGTGTTCGAACGACGTAAATGTACCCATTCATTGGCAAAATCAATTTTTAAACCATCAATGGTACTTGTTTTTTCATTCTTATACTTTTCTTGCACTTTAATTAATAGTGCATCGATATCCATTTCGGGTGTAAGTGTAATTTTGTTTTTAGAAATATAGTAAGCTGGGTAAGTACTACGTAACAAAGATATCGATTTACCAAATTTCGCCAAATGCGTTAAAAACAAGGCAATACCCACTAAGGCATCTCTTCCATAGTGCAATTCTGGGTAAATAATACCACCATTACCTTCACCACCTATTACTGCATTACTCGCTTTCATTTGGTTTACTACATTTACTTCGCCAACCGCCGCAGCTGTGTAGTTAGCACCCGCTTTTTCGGTTACATCTCTTAATGCTCGGGTAGAGGATAAATTCGATACGGTATTTCCCGGCGTATTTTTCAATACATAATCGGCCACTGCTACCAAAGTATACTCTTCGCCAAACATCGTTCCATCTTCATTCACAAAGCACAAACGATCTACATCAGGATCGACTACAATACCCAAATCAGCACGTTTTTCTTGTACTACCTTTGCAATTTCTGTTAAATTTTCTGGCAAAGGCTCAGGATTGTGTGGAAATTCACCGTTAGGCTCGCAATACAATTCATAAACGGTTTGTACACCTAAAGCCCTTAGCAGCGCTGGGATGAAAATCCCTCCAGTAGAATTTACACAGTCGATCGCAATTTTAAAATTAGCATTTTTAATCGCCGCTACATCAACCAATGGCAAGGCAAGTACAGCATCAATATGTTTTTGCAAATAAGTATCATTCGGCACTACTTTACCTAGATCATTTACTTCAGCAAAGACAAAATCTGCTGCTTCAGCTTTTTCTAATATATCTTTTCCATCAGCATCGCTGATAAATTCGCCTTTCTCATTTAACAATTTAAGTGCATTCCATTGCTTTGGATTATGGCTGGCAGTTAAAATAATACCTCCCCCTGCTTTCTCTAAAGGTACTGCAATTTCTACGGTAGGCGTTGTAGATAAACCCAAGTCTATTACCTCTATACCCAGCCCTTGCAAGGTACCAATCACTAAATTATTAACCATTTGACCCGAAATACGGGCATCCCGACCCAGTACTATTTTCTTATTCTGAGTTTTATTAATTACCCATGCACCATAGGCTGCGGTAAATTTAACAATGTCAATCGGAGTTAGTCCATCGCCTGCTTTGCCGCCAATAGTTCCCCTTATTCCTGAAATAGATTTTATTAAAGTCAAGTTTTATAAATTTTCTCAAAAATAATAAAAAACCCCTTCATTAATACATCATTCGGTATTTTTTTAATTGCAACATAATTGCATTAATGAAATTATTTCCAAGCTCTTGTAGTACAAAATGCTATATTTGTTTATCTAAAAATGTTAATAAAAAGGATAATGCAGCGAAAATGGTTTCAATTCTGGTTTAATTCACCTTATTATCATATTCTTTACAGTCAGCGAAATGATGAAGAAGCCGAATTTTTAATCGATAACCTTTCTGCTTATTTAGCACCAAAAAAACACAGCAAAATATTAGATATTGCTTGCGGCAGGGGTAGGCATTCCATTTATTTGAATAAGAAGGGATATGATGTTATGGGCATCGACCTATCTGAACAAAATATTAAATATGCCCAACAATTTGAACAGAAGAACCTACATTTTTATGTTCATGACATGCGTAAGCTGGCCTATATTAATTATTTCGATATTGCTTTAAACTTATTTACGAGCTTTGGGTACTTTGAAACTGAAAAAGATCACGTAAATGCGCTAAAATCGTTTAGAAAAGGTATAAAGGCAGATGGCACCCTGGTTATCGATTATTTCAATACGCAAAAGATTATCAAAAATTTAACGCAACAAGAAATAAAAACCATTGACGGCATTGAATTTCATCTGCATAAATTTGTTGCCGAAGGAAAAATTATTAAACACATTAATTTCGAGCATCGCCTTAAAACTTATGCTTTCGAAGAACGTGTTCAGGCCTTTTCGCTTGCCGATTTTGAGCGGATGTTAACTAAAGCAGGATTAAAAATCGTCGAATCTTTTGGGAATTATGCATTAGAAGAATTTAGCGAGATAAAGTCTGATCGGCTAATTTTAGTATGTAAAAAAGTATGATAGAAGCGTTGCAACAATTTGATGCTGAGTTATTTTTAAAAATTAACAAAGGTTTCGGTAATGATTTTTTTGATTTCATCATGCCCTTATTTCGGAACCGCTTTTTTTGGTCGCCCTTATATATTTTCATTATCGTTTTTTGCATCAAGCAGTATAAAAAACAGGGATATTACCTAATTTTAGGCATACTCGTTACATTTACCATTGGCGATTTAATTGCTTCCAGATTAATTAAACCAAGTGTACAGCGAATACGCCCATGTAATGAAATCGCTTTAGCAAATACGATTATAAAACGTGTTGCTTGTGGCACTGGCTATAGTTTTCCATCCGCTCATGCCACCAATCACTTTGCCATTGCACTTTTTTTAATTGGCATTTTTTATCGCAAATGGAAACCAATTTTACCATTGGCATTAACCTGGGCCGCATTAATCGCCTTTGCCCAAATTTACGTAGGCGTTCACTACCCTATCGATACCCTTGTAGGGGCAATTTTAGGAACTTGCATTGGCTTAATTATTTCAACTATTTATAAAAAACTACAACCCGAATTTTAAATGGAAATCTGGAAATTCCTTGTTTTGTTTTTTTGCGCCTTCTTGGGAGGACTTAGTATCTTTTTAGTTAAGAATGATAAATCTCAGGTCTTAAAACTGATTTTATCCTTTAGTGGTGCTTATTTATTTGCCATTACCGTATTGCACCTCATACCTGATGCCTACAGCGGGGCGGATGCGCACGAGATTGGCATATTTATATTAATCGGATTCTTGCTACAGGTTTTTTTAGAACAATTTTCTGAAGGAGTAGAGCATGGGCACATACATAAGCATAACGAGGGTCATGCTTTTCCTTATGGTATTATGATCAGCTTATGTTTGCACGCTTTTTTAGAAGGAATGCCACTTGTTAAAGATCAAAATAATGAATTAATTTTCGGTATTTCTCTACATCATATTCCAGCAGCTTTTGCATTAGCCAGTATTTTAACTCAAAATCATTATAAGGCTAAGTCTATCATTTTACTTATTAGCTTATTTGCCCTTATGGCACCCGCCGGGTATTATTTTAGTGAAAGCTTAAACAATGGAAGTATTAATGGTATGGAGCCCTACTTTAACAAAGTAATGGGCATTGTAATTGGTATCTTCTTGCACATTTCTACCACTATTTTATTCGAGTCGAATGCCGATCACAAAATTAATAAAAAGAAAATGCTTGCGGTATTAACTGGAATTGGGATCGCTTTAATTGGTTTTTATGGCGCAGGACATTAGGCTAGAATTAATCTTTATTCCTTGATCCTTGCTCCTTAATCTTTGTTCCTTTATCCTTAATCTTTGTCCCTTGTCCGTAATTCCAAGGACAATGTTTGCATTGATTTTTGCAACAATAACCTCTTTTGAGGTGATATGCAGCTGTAAAAACCATTAATCCATTTTCGTTAATGTAATAATCTACAAGCTCTTCCATCAGTTAAGCAATTTAACCACCAGACTCTTTTCGAAGTAACTTTGCAATTGTATTCCGCTTCCATGTGTAGTCCAAACCTCTTTTGGATTAACCTTTGCAATGGTTTCTAAAATGGCTGCCCAATCTACATGATCGGATATGTACAGCTGAATTTCATTGTTACTTTGAAGGTGTTTCCAACCCGTTGCAAATATCCTTACAACATTTATGGCCTTAAAATAACTATGAAAAACCATTGGAGGTACAATATAAATTAAATCGGTTTGATTATTTTTCATCACCTTTCTATCATATGCTTCATATTTACCTAAAGTAATACCTAATTCTTCATATATTTTAATAAAAGGAAGAATACTGTGGTGTATAAGGATTCTTTTCTGACTACAATGTTGGTTAATCATGGCAATTAACCGCTGACTTTTACCTAGGGCATAAGCGCCCAGCATAATGTTACTCGTAACTGCATTTAACTTTTTTATTTCTTCAATTGCATCAGGGTGCTTCGTTTCAGGGTTAGCAAAGGTAGTTTCGGTAATCAATACATCGGCACTTACAAATTCTATAGGCTCACAAGTATCATCTGCTTCCAACTTATAATCGCCGGTATACAGGTATTTAACCCCTTTATATTCCATTAAAATCAGAGAAGATCCAAGCATATGTCCGGCAGGATAAAAACTGATGTTTACGCCATTTAATTCAAATGATTTTGAATATTCTTTAACGATAAAGTTAATTGCTGCAAATTTCTTATACCTGTGCTGCATAAAAACCATAGTTGGCTTGGTACAATACACATTTTGATTACCTCCTACTGCATGATCGCCATGGGCATGTGAAATCACTGCAGAAATTACTGGTTCTTTAGGGTCGAGATAAAAATTTCCATAACTACAAAAAAGACCTGTTTTAGTTTGAACGATAAAATCTTTTAATATCATGTATTGTGTTTAAGTTGGAATAGCAACTTTTCATGTAAATTTAACACTTGTAAAATAATCGAATCAGACGGTGTATTGGAAATAAAATAATCAGCCATTTTTTCTTTTTGCTCATCTGTAAATTGCTTATTCATTCTGGCCATTACTTGGGCTTCGCTTACCTGGTCACGTTGCATTACTCTTGCTAATCTTAAGGCCACAGGAGAAGTAACCAGTATATTTCTGTCGCACATTTGATAAGAATTGCTTTCGAATAATAAAGCCGCTTCTTTTAGCACATAAGGTGCTGATTTCACTTTAGTTTTAGTCCATTCCTCAAAAGCCTTAAACACAGCTGGGTGCACTAAGGCGTTTAATTTATCGAGTTCTGCTTGTTGATTAAATACAATGGCCGCAATATATTTGTTATTCAAAGTGCCATCTGGATGATAACTTTCTGAGCCGAATGTTTTCTTAACGCCTTTTATTAGAGCAGAATCGCTGGTCATGGCTAATTTAGCAATGGTATCTGCATAAAAAACAGGAATGCCTAATATTTCAAACACTTTGCAAACTGTTGTTTTACCACTCCCAATACCTCCAGTAATGCCTATCTTTAACATCATTTTTCGATAATAAAATTGATTTTTGTTGGATTAACATTAACCAATTTACAATATTCAGGAAAACGTACAATTTTAACTGTTAATTGCTCATGTTTTAGTAATTTCCATTCATTTACATCTACATTGGCTACAATAAAATCTTCATCAATCTCTTCATATCTTGATAAAGCGACCATAAACGTAACTTTTACCTTTTTTGGATAGAGCTTAACATCATAAAAATCGAGGTTATTAATCAAATTTAATGGGACTTCTATGGTCTTTTCCGTAAATTCATCAACTGGCACTTTAATCCCAACACTGGTTGGATAAATGCTAACGTTAACCATATTATTGGTTTTAATGGCCACTCGAGTAATTGCCGAGTGCTGTAAATTTTTAAGTTTAAGCGTATCGGTATACCATTCTTTTATTTTTGCCAATTCCTCCTGAGGACCCGATATATTTACATAAGATGGCTTTAATTGAATTTGACTTGCAATGCCGTACTGCTTAACGAACGAAAAATCATATCTCAATTTGAGAGGTACACGCTTATTCGTTCTTTTCGAAAAATCGAAATAAAGCGTGTCTGGTTTAACTGAAATAATTTTTTGCGAAGTTTCCAATTGCTTATTAATCTGAGGCAATTGCTCGGAAAACAAGATAAAATTACGGGTATTTAATTTCTCTAAGCTAACTGTAATAGATTGAGGATTTACCCTCAGCCTTGCAAATAACAATTGCCATCCAGTACCTTCTACCTGCAAATCAACTGTATCAGTTTGCAAGGCTTTAAAAGCCTTTTTTTGAGGAAAATCTTTATAAATCAATACTGTTTTTGCGGTATATGCATATTTCTGATTAAGGGCCAAGAATAACCACGCACCTATTGCGCAAAGTAGACAAGCCACTAGCACAATAAATCGTTTACGTTCTACTTTGTTTAATTTAACAATTGGCATACCCGCCTATATTTACTACGCTTTTGGCAATGCGGCAGTAGTTGCTGCTTTGGTTGCATCTAAAGATATTGCCGATTTATCGAAACGAATTTTTGTACCACCTTCTACTTCGATCAAAAAGGTAGTGTCGTTACTACCTACAATTTTACCATGAATACCGGCTGTAGTAACAATTTTATCTCCTATTTTTAAATCTTCAACTAATCTTTTATGATCTTTAGCTTTTTTCATTTGTGGTCTGATCATAAAAAAATAGAAAACGATCATGATTAAAACCATTGGTACTATTGTACTTAAGATACTACTGTTGCCTGCTTGTAAAATTACTGAATTCATTATGTTTGTGTTTTTTGTTTTAGTGTAAATCGATTTTTCTTTAATCTTGATACTTAACTATTTATTCGCCTTCACTTCACCTACCATGTGTACTGTGGCTAAATATGGATTAGCATTTGAAATTATGGAAACTACTTTGTCTTGTACACCAACTTTACCTTGGCTATTAAAAACAACCTTAATAATACCACTATTTCCTGGCTTAATTGGTTTGCTCGGATATTCTGGCACGGTACAGCCACAAGTTGCCATTGCATTGCTAATAATTAAGGGTGTTTTACCTGTATTCTTAAATTTAAACTCGTACTTAACACTTTCACCTTCCTTAATTACTCCAAAATCATATATTTCCTTTTCAAACTTGATTACTGGTGCATTAACAGCCGACACTACTTTACCAGCTGAATTGAGCACAACAGCTTTAGAAGATTCATTGTTACAAGCGCTTAAAGATAGTGCAATACTTAAAATCAAAATTAGTTTGTTCATTATTTAGTCCTCTATTAAACCTCTGCCTATTTTTTTTATACTTTTTGTTCTTTTTAAATCTGTTAAAATCTTATCTAAGATACCATTTATAAACGAATTACTTTTCGGCGTACTGTAATCTTTTGACAACTCTAAATATTCGTTAATCGTTACTTTAACAGGAATTGAAGGAAAATTCATCATCTCACAAATCGCCATTTTCATTAAAATAGTATCCATTAGTGCAATTCGTTCTGATTCCCAATTTTTCGTCCGCTCAGCGATTAATTCCTGATATGCTTGATCGTTTTTAACGGTATAAGCAAACAGGTCCTTTACAAATCTGCTATCCTCTGCCCAATCGGCACTGATAGGGGTTAACTTATTTTTAAATGGATCTTCTGAATTGAAATTTTTAACTGTTTTTGCAATCATGCCTTTCATTACCTCACTATCAACCGGCCAATTGATAAATTTATCTTCAAAGGCCTGAATAATATTAAGATTTTTCAATAAGACCTTTCTAAAAATGAATTTGATAATTTCTTTTGAACTTTCTAGATTTTCTTCTGTATCCGCTAAATATGCCTCATATTCCTTCGTATCTTTTAATTTAATAAAGATAGATTTTACCAATTCTGGATCCGAATGCCAATTAATCTGATATTTGTTAACCGCGGCTGTAAATTCTGGGTTTTGTTTTAATACCACAGCAAACTTATTGTTTAACAATTTTTGATTTGGACTTAAATCTTCGGCGGTGGGCAAATATTTATTTGATCTTTCGATTGCATCAATAGCTGTATATTCAGTTACATCTACAAGAAGGGCCAACATCTGCACGTACATTTCATAAACACTATCAATGCTTTGCATTAATGCTTTCTGACCACTTACGCTATCTTTTTTTTCTGTCATTTGCCAAGCAAAAATGTTTTGCAAAGCTTTAATCCTTAGGTGCCTTCTATTTAACATGAAATGAATGTAAGAACGAGTAGTAAATTGTTAATATGATGATTTTATTTTTTTTATGTCTGCAATTCTTTTTTCGGCAATTCTACTTGCCGCTAAGTTTGTTGGTATATTTTCAGCTTTCGATAATTTAATCACTTCGCGCGTAGCGTTGTAAATATTTTCTGTTAGTTGCATTGTTCTCTTTTTGCCAAAACCAGTTAACTCTGAGTAACAATTAATTAATCCCCCTGCATTTATCAAATAATCAGGTGCATATAAAATACCTTTATCTAGCAATAACTGACCATGCAATTCTTCGTCACCTAACTGGTTGTTCGCAGAACCTGCAATGATGGCAAATTTCATTTTCTTAATCGTTTTATCATTTACTGTTGCACCTAAAGCACAGGGCGCATATATATCGGCTCCAATGGTGAAAATTTTATCGGCCTCAATTGCCTTTGCTTTATATTTTCTGGCCACTTGTTGTAAGCGTTCTTCATTAATATCGCTTACATACACCTCAACATTCTCTTTTCTCAACAAATCTACCAAGTGTTCGCCAACGTTACCGATGCCTTGTACCACAACAGAGCGACCTGCCAACATATCGGTTCCATAAACCTCTTTAACGCAGGCTTTTATCCCTAAAAAAACACCTTTCGCAGTAATTGGCGCAGGATCTCCCGCTCCACCAATTGATTCAGGCACACCAGTTACGTGATTGGTTTCCATACGGATATACTCCATATCTCTGGTGGTTGTACCCATGTCTTCGGCGGTTACAAACTCGCCATTAAGATTTTTAATAAATCTACCATAACTGCGCATTAAAGCCTCAGTTTTTGCCTTTCTCGAGTCGCCAATAATTACCGCTTTACCACCACCTAAATTTAAGCCTGAAATAGCAGCTTTGTAGGTCATCGCTTTTGATAAACGAAGTACGTCTTCAAGTGCTTCAGCTTCGCTATTGTAATTCCACATTCGTGTTCCACCCAGTGCAGGGCCTAATGTAGTATCGTGAATGGCAATTATGGCTTTGAGTCCGGTATCTGGGTCGTTACAAAAAACCACTTTTTTATGGCCTGATGCACTTAACTGATCCAATATAGAAGTAACTGAAGAACTATTACCAGACATGCGTGTGTTGAGTTGATAAGCTGCAAAATTAAGATAAAAATCCATTATTTTACCTAGTATTAACTAAAGAATAAAAAAAAGAAAGTCTTTTGGTTAACTTTACCCATTCATGAGGCACCTTTCGTTTTTAAACAAATACTTCTATAAATATAAGTGGTGGATTATTCCAGGAATCTTCTTTGTTATTATCTCTAATATATTCGGCGTAGTACCTGCTCAGGTTGTGGGTCATGCCTTTAATATCATCACCGAAAACATCGCCATTTACAGCCTATTTGATGGTTTCGAAAGGCAAAAAATTGTATATGACATATTTAGTTACAGTTTATTCTTTTTCGGGCTACTTATTTTAGTGCTTTATTTACTAAGAGGCTTGTTTTTATTCTTTATGCGTCAAACCATTATTTTAATGTCGAGGCACATTGAATACGATGTGAAAAACGAGATTTACGCACATTATCAACAATTAAGCCTCGGTTTTTATCGCCGTAATAATACTGGCGATCTAATGAATCGTGCCACCGAAGATGTAAATAGGGTTAGGATGTACGTTGGGCCAGCCATTATGTATGCTATTAATACTACTGTACTTTTTTGCCTGATCATTTATTTTATGTTTTCGGTAAATGTTAAACTGGCCATTTACTGTTTGTTGCCGCTTCCAATCTTGGCGGTAACCATTTATTATGTAAACACCTTAATTAATTTAAAGAGTGAAAAAATACAAGAACAGCTTTCAAAACTTTCTTCTTTTGTTCAGGAACGGTTTTCGGGCATTCGGGTAATTAAATCGTATGTAAGAGAAGAGCATAATCAGCAGATATTTGCAAACGAGAGCCAAGTGTATAAAGATAGCGCCATGGGTTTGGTTAAAATACAGGCCTTATTTTACCCTACTATGTTACTTTTAGTAGGTTTAAGCACTATTTTAACAGTTTACATTGGTGGCAAGCAGGTAATTGAGGGCGCTATTACGCCAGGTAACATTGCCGAGTTTATTGTATATGTAAATCAGTTAACTTTTCCAGTAACGATGTTAGGCTGGGTTACCACCTTAATCCAACGTGCGGCAGCTTCCCAAAAAAGAATCAACGAATTTTTACAGTTAACACCAGAAATTACTTCTTCAAACCATTCTGAACCCAGCATTAGTGGAAATATAAGTTTTAAGAACGTAAGCTTTACCTATCCCGATACTGGAATTGAAGCCTTAAAAAACATCAGCTTTGACATTGAAAAAGGGCAGTTTATAGCGATCATTGGTCGCACAGGCTCTGGAAAATCCACACTTGCTAACCTTATTATGCGGATGTATGATGCCGATTCAGGACAAATATTAATTGATGGCGAAGAGTTAAGAACCATTAACCTAAACAATTACCGAAATCAGATTGGTTTTGTACCGCAAGAAGTTTTTCTATTCTCTGATACCATAAAAAATAACATTGCCTTTGGGTTGTCGGCCGTTACAGACAAACAAGTAGAACAAGCTGCACAAAATGCAGCAGTTTACAGCAACATTATCGATTTTGAGTTAAAATTTGAAACCTTGCTTGGCGAACGAGGTATTACATTATCGGGTGGACAAAAGCAGCGCGTCTCTATTGCCAGGGCATTAATTAAAGAACCTGCAGTATTGATATTTGATGATTGTTTATCGGCGGTAGACACCAAAACTGAGGAAGAAATACTCGGAAATTTAGGCAAAATAATGCTCGGAAAAACCAATATTATCATTGCTCACCGCATTTCTACCATTAAAAATGCCGATAAAATTATTGTTTTAAACGATGGGATGATTATAGAGCAAGGTACCCATCAAGCACTGCTTAATATGCAGGGCGTGTATGCCGATATGTATGATAATCAATTGCTAGAAGAGGAAAAAATTTACAACTAATTTAACTTAATCGAAAATGATAGCATTTTCTATTTTGAACTTTGAAAATTATTCCTTTATATTTACTGCAACCTTAAACCTATAATAAACACACAATGGGAGATTTTGACAATAAAGAGAGAGAAGAGGTTTTTTCGAAAAAAGTAAGAGCTGGTAAGCGTACTTATTTTTTTGATGTAAAAGCTACGCGCTCAGGCGACTATTACCTTACCTTAACTGAGAGTAAAAAGAGATTGGAAGATGGTGTTTTTGTAAAACATAAAATCTTCTTATACAAGGAAGACTTCGAAAAATTTACAGAGGGCTTAACCGAAACTGTTGAGTACATTAAATCTCATCAAGAAGTAGTAGAAAAACGCTATGAATTTTCTGAAAACGCAGAATATACACAGAGCCCAAAAGTAGATGGCGACGACTTTTCTTTTTAAGAAATAATTAATTTATTTAGAGTCTCTCAATTTGAGGGACTTTTTTTTTATATTTTGCATATTGGCAATGGTCAATTTAAATTATTATGAAAATACTTAAAAAGGAAAAAACTGATGTCAAGCTTACTCAAATTCTTACAGAAATGGCCTTCAACACACTCGTGTAAATTCGCGAACGCCCAGACGGTTAATCAGAAAAAATATGGATGGGGTCAGACTACTCCACGAGAAATAGCTATGGTATTGGTCTTAATAAGAGATGGAAAGATGATAAGTGAGGCAGCAGCTGAAGCCCTCTCTGAAATTCCGCCTTATGTAAAAGTAGCCTCTAAATCTGGCGCCGTTAATGCTTCCAGATCTGAAGTGGTTCTTGTAAATGCACCACATGGAGATTATATGGATTCACAGCAACGAAGATTTTGTACTTATCCGAAAATTAAGTAAAACATTATGGAACCATTTCGAGACAAAATCTAAATGGGAGCCAGCTAAGGGTATAGAAAAGTATAATTAATTAACGCATACCTGTAACGGTTGTCATTACCCCAATTACGATAAATAAAATGTAAATGCTTAAGAAAACGATGGTAATAATGCCCCAAAATTTAAAAAGCGATTTCATTTTACCAAGGGCTTCATCTAAGCTAGATTGCTCGCCATATAGAACACCTATTTTTGCCTGAGCTGCATATTTAAACAATAAAAGGCTAGGATAAAAAACCGAAAAAGCACATACTAAGCAAAAGATGGTAACGCCTAGTGGGCTAAAGGCCGATGCAGCCATTGCCGCCGCTAATTTAGGATCTGTACGCATTGCAGACCCTATGGTAAAGGAAGCCAAAACTAAAAACCCAGCAATTACAAAGCCAACGATAGCCAAAAAATTAGCCCATTTAGCGCTATCGAAAATGTAGCTACGCATATCTTCGCTTACAATAAGTGGCGGCTGTTGGGCAGTTTCTTCCGTGTTTTCTTCCATTGTGAGGGGGTATTTTTGTCAAATATAAGAATTTAAAGGGATTCACGAGTTCAAATTTAACCTAGTAAATCCCAACTTAAAGTTTGGATTTACTAGGTAATGTATAATTTTGAACTAGCTAAAGTGGTAAGGTTACTGTGCCGATATATTGGCTGTTTGAAACCGCATACCATCACCTTATCTGAGATTTTACCGAAGTTACTTTTTGAATAGGCCTAGATGAACGGCAGTAGAGCGGCTGTACATTGGACTTGAGTTGGACTTGCCTTGGACCTGGGTTGGACTTGGGTTGCATCTGTAACGAAAAAATTAAACCCTACCCGTGCTTCTTCTTCTTATTCATTATCGCCTTTTGCCCAATCCCATAATTAGATGTTTTGGTGTTGCTATCTTTTCGTTTATGAAATGCGGCATCTTGATAGGCTTCTTCTTCGGCTTGTTCTAACGCTTGCTTCTTTTTTTGTGCCGTAGCTTTGGTTACCTCTTCTACTAACAAACCTTCGGGTAAATCGGCAATTTCTATTTTCTGCCCTATGGCCTGCTCAATCTTTCTTACGGTCGGCAATTCTAAATCGGTAGTAAAGGTTATCGCCACCACATCTTCATCCTCTTGGTTTTTAATTATCCGATTTAAATAGATCTCCTTTTGATCTGGCAATTCGAAATGAAATAGAAACGGAATACCCGATAAATCCAAACTAGCTAGGTTTTCATTGGCTACAATTAGCACCCTAGCTGCTGGGGTTTCTTTAAAATCTTCAACTGCATCAAAACCTGCTTCATCAAAAAACAAAGGCTTATACACAAAAATATCGGGTGCCTTGCCATCAAAAAGATCTTTAGCGAGCGTTTGCGCAGTTAAACGCGTATTTACAAAAACAACTACTTTATCAAATACATCTTCATCTTTTAACAGAAGATTTAATAGATTAAGCTTCGTCCTAAAATTAGGTACATGATACAGCAATTGGGTATGCGTTTCTACCTGCTTTTCATTTAATTCTTCAACCTCAATTAAGGTAGGGAGTTTCATAAATGGATCAATCATTTTAGCCAATCGATCGTGCATTACTTCGGTAAATATTAAATGCTGGCATTTTTGTATGCTATTGGCCAATTCGTTAATTGCCAGTTGCATCCCCGAACGCACCATTTCGGCAGCATCATCTACCACAAAAGTTTGAATTTTATTGGTGTTTAACCCTAGTTTTAAATAAATAGCACGCGCACGAGAAGGCACGGCAACTACAATATCAACGCCATCGGTGAGCTCATTAATTTGTTGTTCCATTGCGCCATCGGCATGAATGCCGACTATGCGGATACTGGTATTACGATTTAGGGCGTGAAACTGATCCACCACTTCGAGCACACGCTCTTTAGTAGGCACTAAAACTAAAGCGCGTGGAGCTTCTTCAAAACCATATTTTATGCGCATTAAAATACCAAGGATATAGGTAGTAGTTTTACCACAACCCTCCGGACCAATGGCTATAATATCTTGCCCCCCTAAAATGCGAGACATACTTCTTGCTTGTATTTCTTTCGGACTTAAATACCCAGCCGCCGTCATCGCAGAGATTAAAGGTTTACTTAATTTTAATTGTTCTAAAGACACGGTTTTGCTTCGTAATTAATGAAAAGACAAATTTACAGAAAATTATTGGATCATGGTCCATGGTATATTCACCAAAAAATATATCCTACCCCTGTAACGTTTCCCTCCTTTAACCCGTATTAGTATTATAACACTTTACAAATGAAGAAACTAATTTACCTATCCCTCTTAGCATTTGCACTAACCGCATGCGAAAAAGAAGAAAACCTACCCCTTCTGGATGGCACTTATTCGGGTACATTCAGAACATTAGTAAATAAAAAGGAACAAGTAAATGATTTTGAGGTTGTTTTAGATGCAAGGCGATTTATAACAAACAAAGGTGGCGCAGGCCTCGGCCCTTTTGAATTGGGCACAAGAAACAACGTTAAATTTGTTGACGAGCTGTTTTATACCGCAAACTTTGATTGGAATACCATCTTAACAGGAGAATATAACTACCAAATTAAAGGCGATAGTTTAATTCTAGAGAAAATTGTTGCATTACCAACAAGTGGAACTGCTGGCGCTTATTATCAATATCGATTAAAAAAAATCAAGTAGCTTATGTCTGTTAAACAAATTAAAATAGTATTACGAGGTGTTATTATTTTACTTACGCTTCTAGTGTTTTTCCAAGCCTGTGAAAAATCAGATTCTACTGATTTAATGGGTTCGCTAATATTATCGGCAAACGAAACTAAAAATGTGGCACATCAAGGTAAGAATATTACAATTACAGCCTCTGATTTCAACGATAGTCGTTGTCCGCCAAATGCAAACTGCATATGGGAAGGCTATGCATCCGTAAAAATTACGTTTAAAG
Organism: Pedobacter sp.; assembly: GCA_014377775.1. GTDB lineage: Bacteria > Bacteroidota > Bacteroidia > Sphingobacteriales > Sphingobacteriaceae > Pedobacter. The sequence goes on from JACMOW010000170.1 coordinate 35,774, forward strand.
ATGACGTAAAAACGCAAGACATAGTGCTTTGTTTGGGGGGATGCAATATTGTTACCATTCCTGTAATCGATAAAGTTACGCTAAACGGAACAACCTATAAAATTAAGCTAGAAGAAATTACTCCCTACCCAACAACAGACAAAAATAAGCCCGAAACCTCGAAAGCCAAGATTACCTTTTCAGAGTAATGACGTTTCCGTAGCTCTATCAAATTTTTGATACAAATTAAAATTTCTTTCAAAAATACGTAAGTTTAAAACTTAATGTATTGACATGAAAAAAATCATACTCAACCTCTTTTTAATTGCATCTAGTATTAGTGCTTTTGCTCAAGACGCAATAAATTATCAAATGCCACCAAAAGCAATTGTCGATTTGTTATTGGCCAAACCAACGCCTAGTGTAAGTATTGATAGCAAGGCCGAATGGATGTTATTTAGCGAACGCAATTCCTATCCTTCGGTTGAAGAACTAGCCATGCCCGAATACCGTATCGCAGGTATGCGCATTAACCCAAATAATTATTCGCCTAGCAGGCAAACCTATATCAATAGTTTTAGTTTGAAAAATATAAAAACGGGTAAAACGATTGCGGTAACAGGTTTACCTACTCCATTATACGCAAGCGGAGGAAGTTGGAGCCCCAACCAAACTAAAATTGCGGTTATCCACACTTCACAAAGCAGAGTAGATTTATACGTTATTACTGTAGCAACTGGCAAAGCAGTAAAAATGAATAAGCAACCGCTAAATGCCATTATGGGAGGTGGTGCAACTTGGGTGGATGAAAATACCCTCCTTTATCGCATTGCAACAAAACTTGCAAGTGCAGCTCCAGCTCGTCCGTTAGCACCAAAAGGACCAACCATACAACAAAGTTTAGGTAAAGCTTCGCCAAGTGCAACTTTACAAGATTTAATTAAATCGCCGTACGACGAGCAATTATTTGATTTTTTTGCCACTTCGCAATTGATTCAAAATAAAGGAGGCATAGAAACACCTATTGGTAAACCAGCCATTTACAGCGGTGTAAGTTTGTCGCCCGATAAAAACTACATCATGACACGTACCATTAAAAAACCTTTCTCCTACCTAGTTTCTGCAGGTGGGTTTCCTTCTACGGTTAACATTACCGACAGAATGGGGAAAGTAATTAAACTAGTGGCCGATTTACCTTCAACTGAAGTTAGACCATCGGGTAATGATAATGTGCAAAATGTACCTCGTGGTTTTGACTGGAGAGATGATGAAGCTGCAACTATTATTTGGACAGTAGCCTTAGACAGTGGATTGATTAAGAAAAATGTTGAGTATCATGATGCTGTTTTGGCATTATCGGCTCCATTTACAGCTTCACCTAAAGAGCTCTTAAAAACTAAAATGCGTTTTGGAGGAATGAGCTGGGGCAATTCAACTTTTGCATTGGTTAGAGAAAGCTCAAGAACCAAACAAACGTCGAAAATAAGCAGTTTTAATCCAAGTACAGGTATTGTAGAAACTTTATACGAGCTAAGTACTAATGATGCCTATAATAATCCTGGAAACCCAGTAACGGAGAAAAATAAATACGGACGTGAGGTAATTTTAACAACCGACAATGGCACCAAACTATTGCTAAACAATACAACAGGTGCTTCTGCCAAAGGTGATCTGCCTTTTTTAGCCAAATTTGATTTAGCCACCAAAAAATCAGAAATTTTATGGCGTGCACAACCAGGTACTTATGAAATGGTTACCGAGGTGCTTGACCCTCAAAAACTGGTTTTATTAACCCGTAAAGAAAGTCAGAAAGATGCGCCTAATTACTTCATCAAAAACTTAATCCTGCGTATGGCCGATCAGCAAATTACCACCTTTACCAATCCTTACCCACAAATGGAAGGAGTTAAAAAAGAAAAAATCTCTTATAAACGTGCAGATGGTATCGATTTAACAGGCGATTTATATTTACCTAAAGGATACGATAAAGAAAAAGATGGACCTTTGCCTGTTTTAATATGGGCATACCCTCGCGAATTTAACTCGGCTACGGATGCTGCACAAATTAGAGGTTCGCAAGATAAATTTACCACCATTAGTTCTGGCGGACCGTTATTTTTTGTGACGCAAGGTTATGCGGTTTTAGATAATGCCGAAATGCCGATTGTTGCAAAAGATGATAAAAAACCAAACGATACTTTTGTGGAGCAATTAAAGTTAAATGCCGAAGCAGCGATCAATAAACTTTCTGAAATGGGAGTTGGCGATAGAAACCGGATGGCAGTTGGTGGACACAGTTATGGCGCATTTATGACAGCCAATTTACTCGCACACACCAATTTGTTTAAGGCAGGTATTGCGCGTAGTGGTGCTTATAACAGAACACTTACCCCTTTTGGTTTCCAAAACGAAGACCGTACCTATTGGCAAGCCCCACAACTTTATTACGAAATGAGTCCGTTTAGTTACGCTGATAAAATTAAAACGCCGATCTTGTTAATTCATGGCGAAATGGATGATAATCAGGGTACTTTCCCTATTAACAGCGAGCGTTTATTTAATGCGATAAAAGGTCATGGTGGCACCACTCGTTTTGTTTATTTACCTTATGAAGCGCATGGCTATAGAGCCAAAGAAAACATCTTACACATGCTGTGGGAGATGAATACTTGGTTAAATACGTATGTGAAGGGTGCAAAATTAACGGTTGCGAAGTAGAAAGATTTAAATAAAATTTTACTGCTTATATCTTATCTTTAAAAATGAACAAAATTATACAAGTAATAAAAGCCTGTAGATCAAAATGGTTATCGATGATAGATCAGCTAACTACTGATCAATTAAATAAAATTCCAGTAGGTTTTAACAACAACTTAGCTTGGCAATTTGGCCATGTTATTGTAAGTCAGCAAATCTTGTGTTATCGTTTGGCAGGGCAAAAATTTGTAATTAATGAAGAGTTAATAGATCGGTATAAAAATGGTTCAAAGCCTGAAAATTATATTAGTGAGGAA
>JACMOW010000171.1 GCA_014377775.1 Pedobacter sp.
ACTTGCTGAAAGTGTTCCATCTCCTCAATGGCGATCGCAGTAAGTGCTTCTACTAAATCGTAATGTTCGGAGTTATTTGCAATTAAGGTAATCGCATTGGTGGCGGCCTTCTGTTCGCACCAAGCATGATCAGTTAAAATTTCTTCTAAATTGGCTTCGGCAATGTTTGCCCAACGTGGGTCGGTTAATAATTTTAATCCTAACATGCTCAAAATTAATTATTTTTAGGACTTTTTCTTGTTTGGAAATGGGAAATCCGAAATAGGTAATGGATTTGGGCATTACTCTTTACAACTTTCAAACAATTTTAACCCAAAAACTATGTAAATTTGCAATATTATGGCAAAAATATCCATCAACCTCGCTACAGGATCATTTCAGAAAGAAGAAATTATAGTAGGTATTGATTTGGGCACTACCAATAGTTTGGTCGCCTTTATCAATCCCGAAAAAAATCCGCAAGTAATAAACGATATGGGCAAGGGTGTATTGGTTCCATCAATCGTCCATTTTAATGCACAAGGTGATGCAGAAGTTGGCAACGAAGCTAAGGCTTTTTTAACCACAGACCCTATCAATACTATATTTTCGGTAAAACGGTTATTGGGTAGATCATATAAAGATGTAGCGAGCCATGCAGGTATTTTTAGCTATAAAATAATAGACGACGATAGTGATTCGCTAGTTAAAATTAAAGCTGGAGATAAATTTTACACCCCAATTGAGCTTTCGGCCGAGATTTTAAAAGAATTAAAAGCGAGAGCTGAACACGCCCTGAAAACGCCTGTGAACAGAGCGGTTATTACTGTTCCTGCCTATTTTAACGATAGTCAGCGACAAGCCACGCGCGACGCAGGTAAGCTAGCCGGACTAGATGTTTTACGCATTGTAAACGAGCCTACCGCAGCCAGTTTAGCGTATGGCTTAGGCTTAGATCCTGCGCAACAAAAAACAATTGCTGTGTACGATTTAGGTGGAGGTACTTTTGACGTTTCTATTCTTCAAATCCAAAATGGCATTTTCGAAGTGCTATCAACCAATGGGAATACGTTTTTAGGAGGTGATGATTTTGACCGCGCCATCTTAAACTATTGGATTGAAAAAAATAAACTCGATTTTGATGTGCTTGCAAAAGATAACATTTTGATGCAAACTTTACGTTTACAGGCCGAGTCTGCTAAAAAAGCATTATCCACACAAAACCTATATAACGAGCAAGTTGGCGAGATTTGGTGCACTTTGGATAAGCAAACTTTTGAGCAATTAATTGCAGCTAAAGTAGCTGAAACGTTAGTCTGCTGTAAACAAGCTTTAGCTGATGCAGATTTAGTTGTATCGGCCATCGATGAAGTGGTATTGGTAGGTGGATCTACACGTACGCCTTATGTAAAACAGGCAGTAAGTAGTTTTTTTAATCGCCAGCCACATGATCAGATTAACCCCGATGAAGTAGTAGCGCTTGGTGCAGCCATTCAGGCTGACATATTAGCTGGAAACCGGTCGGATATTTTATTATTAGATGTAACTCCACTTTCGCTTGGGATAGAAACCATGGGCGGTTTAATGGATGTGATTATTGCAAGAAATAGCAAAGTACCTACAAAAGCAGGCCGACAATACAGTACTTCTATCGACGGGCAGGTAAACATGAAAATTTCCATTTATCAAGGTGAGCGCGATTTGGTAAAAGAAAATAGAAAACTGGCCGAATTTGATTTGAAAGGTATTCCGGCAATGCCTGCAGGCTTACCTAAAGTTGATATTAACTTTTTGTTAAATGCGGATGGTATTTTAACTGTTCAAGCCATCGAATTGCGCTCTGGCGTTAAGCAAGAGATAGACATTGTACCGAGTTATGGACTGAGTGACGATACCGTTGAAAAAATGTTAATTGAAAGCATTGAAAATGCGAAAAGTGATGTAGCGCAACGCATGCTCATTGAAGCAAAAAGTGAAGGCGAGCAATTGGTGTATACCGCGGAGCGCTTCATCAAGAAAAATGGTAATATCTTAAACGAACAAGAATTAACCCTAACCATTGTTATCATCGCGGAGCTTAAAGATGCTTTAGATAGTAGAGATAAAGATCTTATCCTTAAAAAAGCCGATGAATTAAATGAATATACTCGCCCGTTTGCCGAGCGGTTGATGGATATGGCGGTGGGACAGGCGATGAAGGGGAAAAGGGTTGATGAGAACTAAGATTTAAACGTTAAATCGGAAGTGCATAATATCACCATCTTCTACAACATAAGTTTTTCCTTCTACACCTAGTTTTCCGGCATCTTTACAGGCGTTTTCTGACCCTAAAGTTACAAAATCGTTATATTTTATTACTTCAGCACGGATAAAACCCTTTTCGAAATCGGTATGGATCACACCTGCAGCCTGCGGAGCAGTAAATCCTTTAGTAATGGTCCAGGCCCTAACTTCTTGTACACCAGCAGTAAAGTAAGTATATAAATCGAGTAAGCGATAAGCTGCAACGATCAATTTATTAACGCCAGACTCAGTTAGCCCTAAATCGGCTAAAAACTCTTGTCGTTCCTCATAAGAATCTAATTCGGCAATTTCTGATTCGATTTTAGCAGAGATAATCAGCACTTCTGCATTTTCATTTTTAACTGCAGCTTGTACTTTTTCTGTATAAGCATTGCCGTTTAAAACAGAACCCTCATCTACATTACAAACATACATTACAGGTTTCTGCGTTAACAAACCTAAATCTTCGATAAAATCAAAATCATCAGCTGGCAAAGTTGCTGAGCGAACAGAATTACCGCTCTCTAAATGTGTTTTTACAATACTTAAAATTTCGAAAGTCCGTTTGGCTTCCTTATCGGTCTTTGCTAATTTTTCTACCTTTTGTATTCTTTTACTTACGGTATCTAAATCTTTCAATTGCAATTCCGTATCAATAATCTCTTTGTCGCGAATAGGATCTACCGAACCATCTACGTGGATTACATTTCCATCATCAAAACAACGCAATACATGAATAATGGCATTGGTTGCCCTAATGTTTCCTAAAAATTGGTTGCCTAAACCTTCCCCTTTAGATGCCCCCTTTACTAAACCTGCGATGTCTACAATTTCGATCGTATTGGGCTGCACCTTAATTGGTTTTACCAATTCGGCCAATTTCGTTAAGCGATCATCTGGAACGGTAATTACACCAATATTAGGCTCTATTGTACAGAATGGAAAATTCGCCGCTTGTGCTTTTGCGTTCGATAAACAGTTGAATAAGGTAGATTTACCAACATTAGGTAACCCTACTATACCACATTGTAATGCCATGTTTTTAGATTTTGCGCAAAGATATTAATTTTTAAGGCCTTTGCCTAGTAAAATTTACTTTATTAGATTAAACCAATAATGTGGATAATTCAATTTTGAAATCTTTGCAATTTTGTTATTTTAACTTTGTCAAACTTTAAAGATTGTCAAAGTGAATGATAATACGAAATAAACAAAGAAAGCGTCCCGAGGTTAAATCGGAACGCCTTACAGAAAGATATTTTATTGCTAATTAGTCTTATTAGACAAAGCAGCTTCGATACGATCGTTCAAATCAATTAAATGGTACTTACTTAGCGAGTCTGATTGACTATTTGAGGCCGATTTAATTGAACCTTGTAATTCACGTAATTGTCCTTTAACTACCGAAAGTACATCACTTTGTGCAGCAGTTAAACCAGTATCTCTATTACCCCCCAATATGAAAGCTAAAGAAGTTGGAGCCGAAACTGGTTTAGCGATAGCGATTAATTTTTCTAGATATGCCTTCTGTAAATTACGGCGGTATATATCAATTGCAGTATTCGCTTTTAATTCAGTGAAAATAGCACCGTTTAAATCGCTAAATAGATCGGTAATTTTATATGCCGTTGCACCATCTGTTGCTTCTGCTGCAACTAATTTGCTTAAAGTACTATTACTTATTAAGCGATTTAACGTACTTCCTTGCAATCTTGAAATAACTTCTAATGGATTTCCTTCAATATTATCCATAATGGCTTGATTTGCCAACCATTTTGGCGTAGTAAATAAATTTCTACTTAAGAAATTCATTGCCTCTTTTTGCGTAGCTGCCGGTGTACGCTCATATATTGGCCCTAATTGATCAACCGTTTTTGGATTTTCGTAAATACCACCAATATTTTTAGCAACGTGCCCCATGTAACGACCAAACTGACTAGTTAATTGACCATACATAGTGGTTAAATTCTCATAACCTTCGCCTTTTTCTTTTGTCCATTCTGGCAAACTGGTTAAGATCACTTTAAGGTTTTTAATACCATATTCACTGGCTACCATTGCATTATCACTTAAATCTTCATTCTGCGAATGCGGATCGTCTGAGTTGGTTTCGGTACCGAACCATAAACGTCTGTTCTTAGTCGATTCTACAGTCATTTTATCTAAAAGAGCCATATCTGAAGCTACGCTTTTACTATCTGGGAAGTATTTGTAACCCCACTCAATTGCCCAATGATCGTAATCGCCGATGCGAGGATATAATCCTTTTGCAGAAATGTTATCTTCTGGCTGCGCTACATAGTTAAAACGTGCATAATCCATAATTGAAGGGGTATGACCGTTTGCTTCCACCCATTTCTTATTACGCAACATTTCTGTAGGCACAGTAGAACTTGAACCATAATTGTGGCGTAAGCCTAACGTGTGACCAACTTCGTGTGAAGATACAAAACGAATTAAATCGCCCATCAATTCATCACTAAAAGTCATTTTACGTGCTCTTGGATCTACAGCAGCAGTTTGGATCATATACCAATCGTGCACCAACTTCTGTACATTATGGAACCAATTAACGTGACTTTCCATAATCTCTCCACTTCTTGGATCTGAGATACTTGGACCACTTGCATTTGCAATTTCTGATGGTTTGTAAACAATTGCCGAGTTGCGTGCATCGTCTATGCTCCAAGTAGAATCTTGTGCTGCAGTAGGCGCCATTTTTCCCATTACTGCATTTTTAAATCCTGCCTTTTCGAAAGCTTTCGCCCAATCGTTAACACCAGCGATTAAATAAGGCACCCATTTTTTTGGAGTTGCAGGGTCGATATAGAAAATGATAGGTTTTATAGGCTCTACCAATTCTCCGCGTTTATATTTTGCCATATCAGCCGGTTTTGGTTCTAAACGCCATCTTTTAACCAGTTCTATTTCTTTCACGCCTTGAGGGTTAAGATCGAAATCGGTATAACCAACTGCAAAATAACCT
>JACMOW010000021.1 GCA_014377775.1 Pedobacter sp.
CTTAACTATTAATTGCGATTAAAAAATCATACTATTGAATATGGTTGATCAAATCAACTAATCATTTATAAATAGTTTTGAAATGGATAATTCCAGAAGAGCCTTTATTAAGCAGTCGGCTTTAATTGCTGCGGCTACATATGCAGGAACAATGAGTTCTAGTGCTAAAAGTTATAACCGTATCATCGGTGCTAATGATCGAGTAAGAGTTGGTGTAGCAGCTTTTTCAGACCGATTTAAGGACTCACTTTTGCCAGGGTTTTTAAATCACCATAAAGAATTGAACTTTGATATTGTAGGTCTTTCAGACTTATGGAGTTACCGTAGAGATCTTGGAATTGCTCATTTGAAAGAAAAAATGGGTCATGATATAACAAGTTGTAGAAATAACGATGAGCTATATTCAATGAAAGATTTGGATGCAGTTATTATCAGTACGGCCGATTTTCAACATGCATTACACACCGTTGAAGCAGTAAGGGCAGGCTGCGATGCTTACGTAGAAAAACCGTTTGCCGAAACCATGGCTGATGCTAGAGCTGCGCTAAAAGCCGTAAAGGAATCAAACAAAATTGTACAAATTGGCTCTCAGCGCCGAAGCGGAGAAAACTATAAAAACGCGGCCAATTATATTCAAGAGGGTAAATTTGGCACCCTTACGGCTGTAGATTTAGTTTGGAATGTAAATCAGCCAGGCCGCTGGCGTAGACCAGCCTTAGTAGCTAAATTAAAGCAAGAGGATACCGATTGGAAACGTTTTTTATTAAATCGCCCTTACGAACAATGGGATCCACGAAAATATTTAGAATATCGTTTATTTTGGCCATATTCATCAGGAATGCCTGGTCAATGGATGTCGCATCAGATCGATACGGTACATTGGTTTACCAAATTAAAACATCCGCGTAGCGTTGTAGCCAATGGTGGTATTTATACCTGGAAAGACGGTCGTAAAAATTGGGACTCAATGGTTGCTGTGTTTGATTATGGTGATCCAGGGTTTCAAGTTACCTTTACCTCAAGAATGCAAAATAGTGTTGGTGATGTGGGTGAAGTATATTATTCTAACGGTGGCGAGTTAAACCTAATGACCAATAAAGTTTCGCCAAAAGGCGGGTTAGGAGAAAAAGAAGCTGCTGCCATGGGGATGAAATCGAATTTGCTACTTCCTTATGATTTATCAAAAGCTGAAGTAAAGATTGCGACTGGCGCAAATACTGGTGGTGATTCACTAACGACAGCACACATGCGCAATTGGATGGAATGTGTAAGAAGCAGAAAAACACCAAATGCACCCGTAGAAGCTGGTTATTATCACTCTATAGCGAATATCATGACCAATGCTGCTGTTCGTACTGGAGCTAAAGCCACTTTCGACGAGAAATCGCAAGAAGTGATGGCTAACGGGAAAATTTTTAAATATTGACGGTTAAGCGTTAAATCAATTTCAAAATAAAAACTACAATGTTTACAAAGTTCAAAAAATATAGTTTATTAACCCTATCCTTAACTATTTTATTATCAGCGGTCAACGCTCAAAAAAAACCATTGTTTGATGGAAAAACGTTGAGTGGTTGGAAAATAGTGGCTGGTAAAGCGCCCTATTCAATAGAAAATGGGATGATTGTAGGTGCAATGGTTACAGGTTCTCCAAATTCATTTTTAATTACAGAAAAGGAATATGGTAACTTTATTTTAGAGTTGGATGTGAAGTTAGAAGGCGTGGAAACAAATTCTGGCGTTCAAACGCGTAGTCACATAGATCCCGCTGGTAATAAAGGCGCTGGTTTGGTTTATGGCAGACAAATGGAAATTGATCCTACGCCTAGGGCATGGACAGGTGGAATATACGATGAGGCTCGCCGACTTTGGTTATACCCTTTAGCGCTTAATCCGGCTGCACAATCTGCCTACAAAGTTGAAGAATTTAATCACTATAAAATAGAGTGCATTGGGAATGAAATTAAAACTTGGGTAAACGGTATTCCTACTTCTTATGTAATTGATACCTTAGATAAAACAGGTTTTATCGGTTTACAGGTTCATGGTATTGGAACAAGAAGTCACTTAAATGGAAAAAAAGTTTACTTCAAGAACATTTTTATTCAAACAGAAAATTTGAAACCTCAAGCTTTTCCAAAAGCCAATTATGTAGTAAATTTAACGCCTAATTCCTTGTCAGCACAAGAGAAGAACAATGGTTATAAACTACTTTTCGATGGAAAAACTAATAGCGGGTGGATTGGTGCAAAAACAGGAGCTTTTCCTGCAAAAGGATGGGATATCTCTGATGGTAAAATTAATGTTTTACCATCTGGCGGGGCAGAGTCTACCAACGGTGGCGATATTGTAACCAAGGAAGAATTTTCGGCTTTTGATTTGTCTTTCGAATTTAAATTAACCGAAGGCGCAAATAGTGGTGTAAAATATTTTGTAACGCTTGCCGAAAAAACGATGGGATCTGCCATAGGCTTAGAATATCAGATATTAGATGATACAAAACATCCGGATGCGAAGATGGGTAGAGATGGAAACAGAACTTTAGCATCACTGTACGATTTAATTACTGCTAAGAAGGAGGCTAGATTTTTAAGACCTATAGGTAACTGGAACAATGCCCGTTTGGTTGTGTATCCGAATAACAAAGTGGAACATTATTTAAATGGTATTAAGGTATTGGAATATGTCAGGGGTAGTGAAGAATTTCGAAAATTGGTTGCCATAAGCAAATACAAGGACTGGCCTAATTTTGGTGAAGCGCCTAAAGGGCGTATTTTATTACAAGACCATGGTGATAAAGTTAGTTTCAGAACTATAAAAATTAAAAAGCTATAATGCATCGTCGTTCTTTCGTTAAAAAATCTGCGGTATTGGGCTCAAGTTTTCTATTTGCGAACGCTTTGCATGCAAACTTAGCTGTTGCGCCCATTAACATTGCCATGATAGGCTGTGGTGATAGGGGAAAGGGCGTATTGTCTGTGATTAAAAAAATGCCAGACAAATTTAATATTGTTGCCTATTGCGATGTGTTGGATTTTAGATTGGAAGAGGCTAAAAAATATGTTCTTCCATCATCAACCGCTGTTAAAGACTACAGGAAAGTACTAGACGATAAAAATATAGCTGCTGTTTTTATTGCAACGCCGCTAAGCGAGCATTTTAAGATTGCTGCCGATGCCATTCGTGCAGGTAAACATGTATATGTAGAAAAAACCATGACCTATTCGATTGCACAAGCGCTCGAACTCAGGAAATTGGTGAATGAATATCCAAAACAAGTTTTTCAAGTGGGGTATCAATACCGCTACTCACCTTTGTATTTTAAGGTTAAAGAGATGGTGCAAACAGGTTATTTGGGTAAAGTATCGCAGATAGATTGTAGATGGGATCGGAATGGGAATTGGCGTAGATCGGTGCCAAAACCTAGTTTGGAACGTCAAATTAACTGGCGCATGTATAAAGAATACTCTGGCGGATTGGCGGCTGAGTTGTTATCGCATCAAATTGATTTTATCAACTGGGCTTTCGAAACACAGCCCGACGAGATTATGGGGACTGGTGGAATAGATGTTTTTAAGGACGGTAGAGAAACTTATGATAATATTCAGGCTACCTTGCGCTATAAAGAAGCTGGGATGATCGGTAATTTTGGAGCAACCTGCGGCAATGCGCATGATGGCTATTTATTTAAAATAAAGGGTACGAAGGGTTCGGTTTCGTTGTATCCTGATACGGGTATTTTTTATCCTGAAAAGCAAACTGCAAAGGAATTGGGCATTGTAGATGGGGTAACGAGTGCTACAAAAATTGTAATTAATGCAGATGGAGGGATCCCGATTTTAGATAAACCTACAAGAGACGGCACTAATTATGCATTAGATGAATTTTACTCAGCCATTGTTGAAAATAAAGTGCCAGTCTCTAATATCAAAACGGGTACACAGGCTGCTATCTGTGTAGCCATGTGCAATGAAGCAATTTATACCGGAAAAACACAGTTCTGGAAAAAGGAGTATTTTTAGTCCGCAAGTCGAAGAGTTAGGAAGTCAGAAAGTCCGCAAGTCCGCAGGTCTGGAAGTTTGGAGATAATTTTAAAGCCTAGTTGAACGGCAGTACAAAGCACTTCAAAGCCGATTTGAACGGTAGTAGAGCGGCAGTACATTGGACTTGAGTTGGACTTGCCTTGGACCTGGGTTGGATTTGGGTTGGATCTGTAACGAGAAAATAACTATCTTTAGCTAACAAGGTTAACTTTCTTCAAACCTACAAAAAAATGGCAATCGATACAGGTATTTTTGAGCTTTCTGGTAAAGTTGGTGATCTAATATTCACACAAGGTAAAAAACGGACCTATGTGAGTAAGAAATCTGGCAAACCCCATCAACTTTCTGAAAATAGCAAAAAAAGCGCCAATGACTTAGCGGAGGCTAGTATGCACAGCAAGATAGTAAGAGCTGCTTTTGCTAGTTTGGTTGAAATATATAAAGATAGTAGCGTTCATTACCGATTAAACAAATGCTTTTTAGCTGCACTAAAACCCATTCCCAAAGAAGAACTAGGAGAAAAGAAAGTAAAGAACGGCGAGGTATCTGTTTTAAGAGGCTTTCGGTTTAATCAAGCGGTTCTATTGGAAAGTATATTGTACAAATTCCCGAGCGTTACCATTCATTCTAGCGGACTATTAAAGCTTGAATTAAGTGTAGAAACGAATGAAAACATCACTAAAGTTTTAAAAAATGCAGATAGGGTGGTATTACAGATTGGCATTTTTAGTCATAACCTAGACAATGGCAATTATCAGTATATAAAGCTGAAAGATTTAGTAAAGCCACAGTTAAAATCGGCAAAGGCTAGTGTGCAGCTTAACTTAGCAGGAGAAATTTTATTGCTAGTTGTAATGGGTGTTCATTACCAGCAAAATGGAGAGAGACTTTACAAAAAAGCCATAAATGCAGCCGAGATTACACATGTATTTAGATTGAGCGATGGGGAAACTGTTGATTTTGTAAAGGAGATGGAAGAGCCAACAGTAAAATCTTTTCAAAATGAAGGATTGGATTGGGATGAAGAAGGGTGATTGAGGAAAGGTTAAGGGCAAGTTACTGCTCGGTTATAATCTGCTTCGGTAAAGGTGTAGGTAAGTTTGTAATTGTTTTCACCAATCTTTTCTGCAACAAAATTTTTAATATTTCTAACACTATTGATATCAAACTCTTTAACATTTATTAAATATTTTACATTGTTAAATTTTATGGTGAATTCTCTGCCATAGTGAGCACGTGGAACATTATAATTAGAAGCTATTACTTCTTTACCTACACCTCTAGTCTTTTCTTTGAACACAGTTGTGGATTTTGGAGCTACATTAAATTCACTTAGCCCTGTTTCATAGGTAATCGAATAGTTGGTTTCATTTACATAATAAAACTCCCCAATCTGATCATAATAATCGTCTTTACATGAGCCAATAATTGCAATCAAGCTAATAATAAAGCCAATGGTTAAATAATGCTTCAACATGTTGTTCTGTTCCATTGTTATTAACTTGAGTTCAAAACATCCTCATCGGATGAC
>JACMOW010000172.1 GCA_014377775.1 Pedobacter sp.
ATTTTCACTTACTTTTTTCAGAAAATCAGCTACGAACGATAAAAGCATTAATTTTTAGGTTTTCAATTTAATTAAAAGGTCTTAGCGAGAAACGCTAGGGCTTTTTTGTTTAATACACATAGAACAATGCTAGTTCTTAGGAACCATACACAATGCACACAGCCTCGGAACAGCTTCGGAACAGCTTCGCTATGGTAACGCTATCACATCGTCATCTACCCGATAAGAATTCAATGAAGCCCCGTAAAAATACCGTGCTCTTTAAGGCAACATCTTATATCGTTCTCCTCTATCTTTGCCTGTACACTAAAAACTAATATATTTTTTTTAAGTTTGGAAAAACTAAACCATAACTAAACATGTTCGAAAAATTATTTAGAAAAAAATCTATCAGCAAAATCTTAGAAGATGCAAATAAAGGTTATGGCGAACATGGAGATTCTCTTCATAAAACATTAGGTGTAAGAGATTTAACGGCCTTTGGTATCGCAGCAATTATTGGTGCTGGTATTTTTAGCACCATTGGTAAAGCAAGTGCCGATGGTGGTCCGGCTGTAATTTTTCTATTTATTTTCACCGCTATAGCCTGTAGTTTTGCCGCTTTCGCCTACGCAGAATTTGCCTCTATGGTGCCTGTTTCTGGAAGTGCGTATACCTACTCGTATGTTGCTTTTGGCGAATTGGTAGCTTGGATTATTGGTTGGTCGCTTATTATGGAATATGGCATAGGAAATATAACTGTGGCTATTTCGTGGTCTGATTATTTTACTGGCTTACTCTCCTCCATCCGAATACCCGCTTTAGGCATAGACGGCATAAACATCCCCGATTGGGCAACCATGGATTATTTAACTGCATTTAACGGTCATAAGCATGCAGATGCTTTGTTAAGCGCAGGTAAAAGCATGGCTAATTTAGATGATGCTACGCGTATTGCCAACAGTGCTTGGACATCCGCTCCGAAGATTGGAAGTTTTCACCTTGTTGCAGATTTACCAGCATTGGGTATTATTATCTTTATTACTTGGTTGGTTTATCGTGGAATGAAGGAGTCGAGAAATGCCAGCAACGCAATGGTAGTGGTTAAATTGGCTGTAATTATGTTGGTATTAGCGGTGGGTGTTTTTTATGTAGATACTAAGAATTGGAATCCATTTGCACCAAACGGTGTTTCTGGTATTTTAAAAGGTGTTTCGGCAGTTTTCTTTGCCTACATTGGCTTTGATGCCATTTCTACCACTGCCGAAGAATGTAAAAATCCGCAGCGTGATTTACCTAGGGCCATGATGTGGGCCATTATTATTTGTACTGTACTATACGTTGCCATAGCATTAGTTTTAACTGGGATGGTAAATTCTGATACCTTAGCTGTTGGAGACCCCTTAGCCTTTGTTTTTGATCAACTAGACCTTAAAGTAATGAGTGGAATTATTGCCGTCAGTGCAGTATTTGCAATGGCAAGCGTTTTATTGGTTTTTCAAATGGGACAACCTCGTATTTGGATGAGTATGAGCCGTGATGGTTTATTACCAAAAAAATTCTCTAAAATACACCCAATTTATAAAACCCCTTCTTTTGCAACCATTGTTGTAGGTTTCGTAGTAGCAGTTCCTTCCTTGTTTATGAACCTTACTATTGTTACAGATCTGTGTTCTATTGGTACTTTATTTGCCTTTGTATTGGTTTGTGCAGGTGTTTTGGTATTGCAAAACAGGCCTGGCGTACAACGTGGAAAATTTAAAATCCCTTATGCAAATTCGAAATACATTATTCCTGTTGTGTTTGTTGCTGTATTGGTTTTAGCATTTACAAAATTTAAAAGCGAGAGTACTGCCTTTTTAAACAATTCGCCTAAAATAAATAAACCTGTTACCTTCATAACGTCTTTAAGTAGTACAGACCTTGAAACGGTAAAGCAAGAGATTGGCGCCAGCCCTGTGGTTTTACAAGGCAAACAAATTGATGCCGAAGCTTATTTAAATAGCTTAAATGAAGAGCAATATACCCAGTTTATCGACAAATCGAGTATCTCATACGATAAAAAGTTTGAAAGTGGTTGGTCACTGTTTAAGCACAAAATACCGATGTGGATTTTCTTGTTTATTTGTTTAATTGTTGGATACTATTGTGTTACTAAAAACCTGTCCTTAATTCCTGTTTTAGGCCTATTAAGCTGTTTATACATGATGTGCGAACTCGGTATTAGTAACTGGATAGGATTTGGAATTTGGCTAATTGTAGGTTTGATCGTTTACTTTGCTTATGGTTTTAGACATAGCAAATTAGGGCAACAACTTTAAACCGACAATCTATTCAATTCAATATCATCAGGGGTTACAAAAATTAAAGGCACTTTCTCTACATCCACATAGCTAGAGTCTAAACCAAAACTACTTTCTTCTGATAAACTAAAGTGTTTTAACATAAAGTAATAATCCATTACGCTTCGTTCATAGAAACTTAGTTTAGTAAATTTAGACAAGTGTTTTTCGAGTAGGACAAAGCGGAAATCGCCTGCGATTTTATGTTTATTCAATGAAGTATATTGACTAGTAATGTCAACTTCTCCATTTTTAACCAACTCTTCAACCACTTTACGGTATAATAAATTTACGCTCTGCTCTATTCTAAAACCAAGTTTAAAATCAATGCGTATTAGCTTGCCTGGTATTAAGAACTCAACTTTAAAATCTCTTGTATAAGGTTCATCAACTACGTCTACGTGTACAAGCCAATACACGTCGGCACGCTTAGGTTCCTTTTGAATAATCGAGTAAATAATTTTTGACTCAATTTCTGTTTTAAAATTGGCACTAGTTAAATATACCAATTGCGAACAATATTTGGGAACTGAAATATCTTCACTCAATTCTTCAATAATTTTAAAATAGTCTTCTATTTCAACATATTTTACAAATCTATTCTTTATTTTTCTGGCTACATACCAACTCCACATCACAGAGAACAAAACAGAACCTATCAAAACGGTAACCCATCCGCCGTGCAAAAATTTAGTCAAATTACTCACTAAAAAAGTACCTTCAATAATCAAATAAGTTACCGTAAAAATAACAACCAAATAACTTGGGAATCGCTTACTTCGTAGGTAATAGGTAACCAAAATAGTTGTCATTAGCATCGCTATAGTGATGGATAATCCATACGCCGCATCCATTTTCTCGGCCTTTTGAAACAGTAAAACTATTCCGCAACACCCAATCCAAAGTAGCCAATTAATAGAAGGAACATATAATTGGCCTTTTGAAACCGTAGGATAAACAATACGAATTTTAGGCCAAAGATTAAGACGAACGGCTTCAGCAATTAAAGTAAAAGAGCCACTAATTAAAGCTTGACTGGCAATGATTGCCGCCATAGTAGCTAAAATAACCATTGCCACCTGATACTGATCGGGAACAATTTCAAAAAAAGGATTCATTTTTGCACCCGGAATGTAGGTGCTCCCGTTTTTTAAAATCCATACCCCCTGCCCTAAGTAGTTCAAAATTAGCGTGATTTTCACGAAGATCCAGCTAATTCGGATATTTCTTCTACCACAATGCCCCAAATCAGAATACAATGCCTCGGCCCCAGTGGTACAGAGAAAAACCCCGCCCAAAATGATGAATGCCAGGTTATTATTGGCTAATAAATGAATGGCGTAATATGGATTAAATGCCTTTAATATACTGTAATCCTTTACGATGAACGATACACCTATAATGCCGAGTACAGAAAACCAAATAAACATTACTGGACCAAAAAGTTTACCAACTAAGTTCGTACCGAACTGTTGAATAATAAATAACACCGTTAAAATGCTTAGTACAATCGGAATAATCGGTACATAATCAAATTTATTGGTTAAGCCCTCAATAGCAGACGTTACAGTTATACTTGGGGTAATAATTCCATCAGCGAGTAAGGCGCAACCGCCAATTGTAGCTGGAATAACTAACCATTTTGCTTTTTTACGAACCAGTGAGAATAAAGAAAATATTCCTCCTTCACCTTTGTTATCTGCCCTCAGCGTAATGATTACGTACTTTATTGTTGTTTGTAAAGTTAAAGTCCAGATAATACAAGAAAGCACACCCAACACAACTTCTGGTGTAACGGTTTGCTTACCTCCTAAAATAGTTGTAAATATTGCATTTAGCGTATACAGGGGTGACGTTCCAATGTCACCAAATACTATTCCTAAACTAATTAAAACTCCCCCCGCGGTAAGGGCATTTACATTTTTATGATTCGACACAAGTATAAATTTTGGATGCAAAAATAATTAATTAATATGAACAAAGGTTATTATTATTTTTAGGGTTGTTAAATTGTGTTAAATAACGTTTTACGAAACAAATAGTTCGACTTCTTTATTTAATTATTTATATTTTTGCATTAGTACATATGGGTTCAATATCAAAAATAGCGTTCTTTCTAAGTTTCCTATGCATATTTTGCATTGGGGGTTTATTTGGTTCTGCAGTTTTTGCTCAAAAAATAGATAGCAGCAAAATTAGTTTAAAGCCAAAACCTAAAATTGTAAGCAGGGTGCCTGTAATCAAAGGAAGTGTGCAAACCTACAAGCCAGGTAACATTAATTTTAATGGAACTAGTTCATCACCAACAAGCGCAAGTGCTTCAAAATCGATTAAAATTTTAACGGTATTAAAATTATATCCCAATCCCGTTTCCGAACAGCTAAACATTAATTTACGTTTAGAGCGGGAAGCTAATCTTTCTGTGAAGATTACGGATCCTTTGGGTAATGAAATTATCACACTAATGAACGAGAGAGCCCCCGCTGGCGAGCAAACTAAAACCTTCACTATTCCGAATAAGCTAAACACAGGTATTTACTTTGTACGAATTGTGGCCGGAGGCGATCCAAAAGTGTTGAAAATTTCTGTATTATAAGCTAATCTTTCTATGAAAATAATTGCCATAGGCCGCAACTATGCTGCGCATGCCAAAGAGTTAAACAATGAAATTCCGACAAAACCTGTTATTTTTTTAAAGCCCGATACCGCCATATTAAAAGATAACAAACCCTTTTATATTCCCGATTTTTCATCTGACATTCATTTTGAACTAGAAGTTGTTTTAAAAATTTGTAAAGAAGGTAAGCACGTTGCCGAAAAATTTGCAGCAAATTATTACGATGAAATTGGTTTGGGAATCGACTTTACTGCGCGCGATATTCAAAATTTGCACAAAGAGAAGGGGTTGCCCTGGGAATTGGCAAAAGCTTTCGATAATTCTGCAGTAATTAGTGGTTTTTTACCAAAGCGCGATTTCACAGACCTTTACAACTTAAGTTTTGAGCTAAAGGTAAATGAACAAACCAGGCAAAATGGTCATACTTCAAATCTATTATTTTCGTTCGAAAAAATTATTGCTTTTGTATCTCAATACATCACACTCAAAAAAGGAGATCTTATTTTTACAGGAACACCAGAGGGAGTTGGACAAGTTAAACAAGGCGATCACTTAGCGGCATGGTTAGAAGGAAAACAATTATTAGATTTTCATGTTAAATAATACGCATGCACTATAAAAATCTATTTGCCTTACTTCTTCTCCTTATCTTTATAAAATCTAGTAACGCTCAAAAAGTTTACAGCAACAATAAATACCCACTCACCGACTTCAGACAACCCTTAGACATTAATCCTCCCGCCTTAGCAGGATCGTTTGGTGAACTCAGAGCCAACCATTTTCATTCGGGCGTCGATTTTAGAACCAATCAGCGAATTGGTTATCCAGTTTTTGCTGTTGCCGATGGGTATATCTCGAGATTAAGAGTGCAGAATAGCGGATTTGGATTAGCACTTTACGTTAATCATCCCAATGGCTTCACCTCCGTTTATGGGCACCTTTCGCGCTTTAACCCTAAAATCGGGCAAGAAGTAAAAAATATCCAATACCGAAATAAAAGTTATGAAATCGATGAGTTTCCCAACGAAAACTTAATACCAGTACGCAAGGGTGATATTATTGCCTACTCAGGTAATACGGGTAGTTCTGGTGGGCCACATTTACATTTTGAACTGCGCGATACCAAAACAGAAGCCACCATTAATCCTCAGTTATTGGGCATACAAATTCCTGATAATATACCCCCTGTTATTTCTGCGATCTATGTTTATCGATTAAATGAAGAGCCTTTTAATGAATTTACGCCTAAACAGTATTTTCAAGTGGTGGGTGCAAATGGTAAATACAACTTAAACAAAGTAAAAACAATAAATTTAAGCGGGGAAGTTGGATTTGGAATTACGGCAACAGATAAACACAACGGCCTGTCGGGCATTAATGGTTTATACTCCATTGAACTCGAATTAGATGGGAAAATCATTTATACCTCTGCGTTAGAGCGTTTTAGTTTTGAAAACAGCAGGGCCATTAACTCGCATATCGATTATCCTGCCTTTTTAAATTTTAAACGCAGTGTTCAAAAGAGTTTTGTAGATCCTGGAAACCCCCTAAAGATTTATAGCAATTTAGTTAATAATGGACGAATTAGCTTTAGTGATGGAAAATTACATCAGCTAAGCTACACCCTAACCGACTCGAAAGGAAATAGAAGTATATTATTGTTTAATGTTCAGGCCAATCCAAAAGCCATCATTAACCCACCAGCTACAAAGTCTGGCATTCTTTTTCCGTTCTCGAAGATGAACGAATTTGTAAATGATGACATTAAGGTGGTTTTACCAAAGGGAACGCTGTATAACGACCTTAATTTTGTGTACAAAAAACTTCCTAATTCTGCAATCCATCAAATTCAGAATACGCTAACCCCATTGCATATTGGCTTCGAACTTTCAATTAAAGTGGATAGTTCCTTAATGAAATATCAGTATAAAGCATTAATTGTAAACGGTAATCGCGCCTCGCAAGGTGGATATTTCGAAAATGGATATATAATAGCCAATCCCAAAACTTTTGGAAATTTCTCTATTGCCATTGATACCATTGCACCAACCATTACGCCAATAAATATTGCTGAAGGTCGAAATATGAATAGTATGAGTAAAATAAATTTCAAGATTAGAGATAATCTTTCTGGAATTAAAAGCTTTAATTGCTATATTGATGGGAAATGGATTTTGATGGAATTTGACACTAAAACAGCCAGCCTATGGCATACCTTTGATGAAAGAACGGCAAGCGGCAAGCATAGTTTAGAATTGCTGGTTACTGATATGAAAGATAACGTGAAGCGGTATGCAATTGAGTTTTATAAATAAAGATATGAGAAGTGAGATATGAGACTTTCGCATCCTAAAAAACTAACCAACCAAAAAACTAACGAATTATACAATGAGCGAACTAAAACAAGGAGATCAGGCTCCGAAATTTACCTCGAAAGATCAAAATGGAAATACCGTTTCATTAGATCAATTTAAAGGGAAAAGAGTGGTTTTATACTTTTATCCAAAAGACAATACGCCTGGCTGCACTGCAGAGGCTTGTGACTTTAGAGATAATTATCAGGGATTGGCGGCGAAAGGAATTGAGGTTTTGGGGGTAAGTGTTGATGATGAAAAATCCCATCAAAAATTTATTACCAAATTTAGTTTGCCTTTCACACTTTTAGCCGATACTGATCATGCAATTGTGGAAGCTTATGGAGTTTGGGCTGAAAAAAGCATGTATGGTAAAAAATATATGGGAGTCAATAGAACAACTTTTATCATGGATGAGGAAGGTACTATTGCACATATCATCACAAAAGTAGATACGAAAAGTCCGACAGAACAGGTTTTGCAGTTACTACTACTTTGACAAACCTTTAGAAATCATGAAAAAGGTTTGTCAAAGTAGAAACCTTTAAGCACCGTTCAAAACGTTTGTCAAAGTTGTAGTAGCATTCTTTAGTTTTTATAATTATCTTGCCCAGGTTTGATGAAAATAATGCTTCATCATCTTATTTTACGCTTATAACTCCATTTTTCAATGAAACACACAATTAGCGAATTAGAAGATATCGCTTCGCAAGTTAGAAGAGATGTACTTCGAATGGTACATGCGGTACAATCTGGGCACCCAGGCGCATCATTAGGTTGTGCCGATTTTTTTACGGCGCTATATTTCGAAGTGCTTAATCACAATCCGAAATTTAGTATGGACGGCGTTGGTGAAGATTTATTCTTTTTATCGAATGGACATATTTCACCCGTTTGGTATAGTGTGTTAGCGAGATCTGGTTACTTTGAAGTAAGCGAATTGGCTACTTTCAGAAAATTAGATTCAAGGCTACAAGGCCACCCAACTACGCACGAAGGTTTACCAGGCATTAGAATTGCCTCAGGCTCTTTAGGGCAAGGCTTATCAGTAGCTATTGGTGCTGCTTTGGTTAAAAAATTAGATGGCGATAAATCCCTTGTTTATACTTTACAGGGTGATGGAGAACTACAAGAAGGCCAGAATTGGGAAGCGTTTATGTTTGCACCTTTCCACAAGGTGGATAATTTAATAGCGAGTATTGATTACAATGGGCAGCAAATTGATGGACCAACTGAAGAAGTACTTTCGTTAGAAAATCTTCAAGCCAAATTTGAGGCATTTGGATGGCATGTAATTACTTCTAACGGAAATGATATGGAAGAGATTACCAAGGCCTTACACTATGCTAAATCATTAACTGGAAAAGGTAAGCCGATTTTAAATTTGATGAGTACCCAAATGGGATATGGTGTAGATTTTATGGTTGGAACGCATAAATGGCATGGTTCTGCTCCAAATAACGATCAGTTAAAAAGCGCATTAGATCAAATTAAAGAAACAGCAGGAGACTATTAATTAGACATGAAAAAATATACATATACAGAAAAAAAAGATACCCGTTCTGGTTTTGGAGTAGGATTACATGAAGCTGGTAAACGCAATAAGAATGTAGTTGCACTTTGCGCCGATTTAGTTGGCTCTTTAAAAATGGATGCATTTATTAAAGATTTTCCAGAACGTTTTGTTCAAGTTGGCATAGCCGAAGCCAACATGATGGGCATTGCAGCGGGCATGACTATTGGCGGAAAAATCCCTTTTACCGGTACGTTTGCCAACTTCTCTACCGGAAGAGTTTATGATCAAATTCGTCAATCTATAGCCTATTCTGGCAAAAATGTTAAAATCTGTGCTTCTCATGCAGGCCTAACGCTTGGCGAGGATGGTGCAACGCATCAAATTTTAGAAGATATTGGCCTAATGAAAATGCTACCAGGTATGGTGGTGATTAATCCATGCGATTACAATCAAACCAAAGCGGCAACTTTAGCCATTATGGAATACGAAGGACCTGTTTATTTACGTTTTGGCCGACCGGTTATTCCTGTATTTACGCCAGAAGATCAAAAATTTGAAATTGGTAAGGCTTGGATGGTAAATGAAGGAAAGGATGTTACCATTATTGCCACGGGCCATATGGTATGGAGAGCAATCGAAGCTGGTGAAATGCTAGCGGAGCTGGGAATTGATGCCGAAATTATTAATATCCACACCATTAAACCTTTAGATGAAGAAGCAATTCTAAAATCTGTTAAAAAAACTGGTTGTGTAGTAACCTGTGAAGAGCACAATAAATTTGGCGGATTAGGAGAAAGTGTAGCGCGTTTACTAACTACCGAATATTTGGCTCCACAAGAATTTGTAGCGGTTAATGATAGCTTTGGCGAAAGTGCTACTCCAGATCAATTAATGACTAAATACAAGTTAGATCCATCAGATATTGTTGCTGCAGTACAAAAAGTTATGAAAAGGAAAAAATAGATTTGAGACATTAGATATGAGATATGAGACTTTAGGCAACCAATCTCACTTCTCACATCTCATATCTCACTTCTCACATCTAAAAAAAATGAAACAAGTTGAAGACGCGGAGATATTGCTTAAATTTAGCGTCGAAAAAACGCGAAATGAAGCTTTCAACTTACTTCTAAATAAATATCAGCAAAAAATTTACTGGCATATCCGTCGCTTAGTGATCGATCATGACGATACCGATGACTTAGTTCAAGAATCCTTTATAAAGGTGTGGAGGAATTTAGCCAATTTTAGAAGCGAATCGCAGCTTTATACTTGGATTTATCGCATTGCCACGAATGAGTCGATCACTTTCTTAAATAAAAAAAAACTTAAAAATAACATTCCATTAGATGATGTATGTGGCGAACTTGCTGAAAGTTTAACTGCCGCACATTATTTTGATGGAGATCGAATCCAGCGTAAGCTACAAGAAGCCATTTTAACCCTGCCAGAAAAACAGCGAATCATATTTAACATGAAATATTTTGATAACATGAAATATGATGAAATTTCGGAAGTATTGGGCACAAGTGTAGGTGCCTTAAAGGCTTCATTTCATATTGCTGTTAAAAAAATTGAAAGTATTTTAACAAATGATGAGCTAGAGTATTAAACCTTTTACAAAAAAATATATCCATATATACGTGATGAAACTGAAAAATGAAAACATGGAGTGGGAAATGGAAGCACCAACATTAGCGTCTTTGCCACGAATTAACTCATATCGTGTTCCTGATAATTATTTTAATGATTTAACGGCACAAATTAATGCTGCTGTTTTTTTAGATGGATTATATCAAAAAGAAGGAACTGGCTTTACCACACCATCAAGCTATTTTAATAAACTTCAGGCTAATATTTTAGATCAGACTGTTAATATCAAACCAGCCATAAAAGTTATTCGTTTTTGGCATCGCGACCTGATGAAATATGCTGCTGCAGCTTGTTTCATTTTATTGGCTGCTAGTGGCCTATATGTAAATGAGCAAAGCAAGGTTAAAGAAGCTCTATCTTCTGAATTAGCAAGCGAAGCGATGCTTTAT
The DNA here is from genome assembly GCA_014377775.1 of Pedobacter sp. Classification (GTDB taxonomy): domain Bacteria; phylum Bacteroidota; class Bacteroidia; order Sphingobacteriales; family Sphingobacteriaceae; genus Pedobacter. The sequence continues at coordinate 10,851 of JACMOW010000172.1, forward strand.
GATATCGACGAGAGTGTAATAATTGAACATCTAAAAGAAAGTCAAACCGCTACCAATACTTCCGCTTCGCAAGCAGAAATAGAAAGTTATATACTTGACCACTATTCATCGAACGATTTATCTAATAATTTATAATTAAATGATAATCATGTATTTAAATTTAATTGGTAGCTCATCTAAAATATTTAGATTGATTGTGATTGCATCTTTTATCTCTTTGTCAAATGGGGTATTTGCTCAAGGTCAACTTTTCGATAATGAGAAAATTGAGGAGGCAAAAGTTGTTTTTTTTACGCAAAAACTGGGCCTTTCTGCAGACGAAGCTAAACTATTTTGGCCAATTTATAATGATTATCAACGTGAGCAAGATGCACTTCGTAAAGCGCACAGGCTAAAAATAATCAGTTTCCGGAAAGTTAAAGAAATTGATGAAATGACGGATGCAGAAGTTCAAGCTTTTATTTACAATGATTTTAGCTTTAAGCAACGCGACTTAAACATTGAAAAAAAATATTATAACAAATTTAAAGCAAGTCTACCGATAAAAATTGTGGGTAAGTTTTATCGAGCACAAGAGGCATTTAAACGAGAGCTCTTAAATAAGTTTAGAGGTGGCGGATCAAGAAGAGGCAATGATTAAATGAAATATGTGGGGTGGAAACCTTACTTTTGCTCCATGCTAACCCAACGTCAATTATTCTTAAAATATAATGCCCAAACCTCTACAACTCCACTTTTGCTAGAGTTTGTAAAGGCAAAAGGCATCTATATGTATGATGTAGATGGGAAAAAATACATGGATTTAATTGCTGGTATTGGCGTTAGTAATGTAGGGCATTGCCATCCAACGGTTGTGGAAGCGATAAAAAATCAAGCCGAAACCTACATGCACTTAATGGTGTATGGTGAGTTTGTACAAACGCCACAAATAAATTTTGCGAAAGCATTAGCCGATGTATTACCTGCAAACTTAAATTGCACCTACTTTGTTAGCTCTGGAAGCGAAGCCATAGAAGGCGCCATGAAGTTGGCAAAAAGATATACGAATAGAACAGCAATCATTGCCTACAAAAACAGCTATCATGGCAGCACCCATGGCGCTTTAAGTTTAATGGGAAATGAAGAATTTAAACAAGCTTATCGCCCATTATTACCCGATATTGCCTTTATCAATTTTAATCATCTTCCTGATCTCGATCAAATTACCACAGCTACCGCAGCCGTATTTATTGAAACTATTCAAGGAGAAGCAGGCATACGAGTGCCAAGCATAGGTTATTTACAGGCGCTACGCAAGAAATGTACTGAAACTGGAACCCTTCTAATTTTCGATGAAATTCAATGTGGTTTTGGCAGAACTGGTAAAATGTTTGGCTTTGAGCATTTTGATGTTGTTCCAGATATATTGCTACTGGCAAAAGGAATTGGCGGGGGGATGCCAATTGGTGCTTTTATCTCCTCCAAAGAAATAATGTCGGTGCTTAGTGAAAATCCTATTTTAGGGCACATTACCACATTTGGGGGGCACCCAGTAAGTTGTGCAGCTGGTTTAGCCACCTTAAATACTATTTTAACAGAAAACTTAGTAAGTGATGTTGAAAAAAAAGGACAACTTTTTAAGACCTTACTTCAGCACCCGGCAATAAAGCAAGTAAGGGGAAAAGGACTCATGTTGGCTGTAGAATTTGATAGTTATGAAACCAATAAAGCAATTATTGATGCTTGCATTGTAGATGGAATAATTACCGATTGGTTTTTACATTGCAGCAAATCGATGCGCATTGCACCGCCATTGATAATTACTGAAGAAGAAATAAAAGAAGCGTGTAACATTATATTGAAAAATATTGATGCGATTGTTTAAAATCCCTATCCCATTCGTTGCCTTTTGATTAAATATCCTTGCAATACTTGATCGAAACCAGTATTTATATCTGCATCAACAATGTCAATTTTATATTGCGCACATTTTAAAGTTAACTTTTGCCGATAGCTACTCATTTCTTCTAAATAAGCACTTTTAACCTTCGAGGTATGTGCCTTCAATACGGCTCCTGTTTCCATGTCGATAAACTGATACGGCCTGTTGGCAAAATCAAAATCGACCTCTTTGCTTTTATCGGTAACGTTAAAAATAATAACCTCATGTTTATTAAATTTCAAGTGCTGTAATGCCGAAAATAAGGCGGAAATTTTGTCTTCATCATGCACGGTTTGCATCATATCGCTAAACACCACCACCAATGATCTTTTGTGGATGAGCTCTGCAATTTGATGTAGAGCTAAAGCCAAATTAGTTTTAACATTCATTTTGTGCGATTGCAAAACCTGTTCCAAACACGAGAGCAAATACTTTTGATGCGCATTGGTAGATTTTGCCGGAGTATTTAAGCCCAACTGATCGGTAAATAAGCTTAAGCCAAAAGCATCTCTTTGCTTCTTTAGCAAATACATTAAGGCAGCAGTACTTTGCACGGAGAAGGTAAGCTTATTATAATTATCGTTTGGAAAATACATCGAAGAAGAAGAATCGATTACAAACTGGCAACGAAGGTTAGTTTCTTCCTCATAACGTTTGCTAAAAAGCTTATCGGTTTTAGCAAATAATTTCCAGTCGATATTTCTTACACTATCGCCAATATTATACAGGCGATGTTCAGCAAATTCGACCGAAAATCCATGAAATGGGCTTTTATGCAATCCTGTAATAAACCCCTCTACCACCTGCTGGGCTAATAGCTCCAAGTTAGTGGTAAGTTGAAGATTTTCATAAGAAGTATCTGCCATTAGGTAAAAATTTTACCTTATAATTGTTTGTCCAACTTTCCTGCTAATACTGATTTTGGAACCGCACCAACTTGTTTATCTACTACTTCTCCGTTTTTGAAAAACAATAAAGCAGGGATATTTCGAATACCAAATTGAGTTGAAATTTGAGGGTTGTTATCAACATTTACTTTACCTACGATCGCTTTTCCTTCGTATTCTTTCGAAATCTCGTCTACCACAGGACCAACCATGCGGCAAGGACCACACCATTCTGCCCAAAAATCTACTAAAACTGGTTTATCTGCTTTTAATACAACTTCCTCGAAGTTTGCATCTGTTATCTCTAATGCCATAACTTATTTTTTAATTTATATACAAATATATTATCAATTGTAGTGCCATCAATAGCCCCATGTCAATATGACACTAATTTAACTTGTAATTTACAACATTCAATTTTGTTAATTGCTCTAAAAATTGATTGTTAGGATTTATCTTCAACGACTTTGAGGGTAGTTCCAACTTGAGATTTTGCTCCCTATCATACACCTCAAAATTTAATTTACAATTGTGCCTTTCGCTACTTTCTTTATTTTCTTGCAAAAGAACGTCAATCTTCTGCATTAGATCATCATTTACTTCGTCAAGTGGCACTTGTATGGTAATACATTTTGTAAGTTTATCGCGCAATTCCGAAAGTAAATCTATCGAGGTAACTTTAAACTCCCAATCGCCTTCCTTTTTAAAGCGCTCCCCTACTCTCCCTCTAATCTGTAAAAAATAACCTTCAGTTAAAAATTGCTTAAACTTCAAGAAGTCATCGCCAAATAAAGCAATTTCACAACTATCGTCATAATCTTCGAAAATAAATGTTGCGAAAGGCTTCCCTGTTTTCGTAATTCGTTGTGAAGCAATCACCACCAGTCCCCCTACCACCAAATCTCTATTTTTAATGCTTTCAAACTCAGTTAAAATCTCTTCGCTGGTATCTCCTGTACGAATTTTATTCACTACACTTAAATGCCTTACATTGTGTTGGCAAAAATTATGGAGTTCAAAACGATAATCATCCAACGGATGCCCGGATAAGAAAATGCCTATTGCATCTTTCTCGTATTTTAAACGATCAATTAGTCCCCATTCTGGCGAAACTGGAAAACTAGGTTCTAAGATCAAATCGGCTTTTGAGCCACCAAATAGCGAAGCCTGAGCCGAGTTTTCGTTATTCTGAAAATCGTTGGCATATTTAATTAATTTTTCTATGCCATTCATTTTATCATTAGCGCCAATATAAAAATATTGCGCCCGATGGAAGCCAAACGCATCAAAAGCACCGCTATACACAAAACTCTCGTACGCCTTTTTATTTACAATTCGGGTGTTCGAGCGTTTAGAGAAATCAAACACCGAAGTATAAGCACCCTTGGCAACTCGTTCTTCAATGATACTTTCTACCGCCTTCTCTCCTACTCCTTTTACGGCCGACATGCCAAATCGAACTTCACCCTTAGCATTTACAGAGAACTTTAGATCTGATTCGTTAACATCCGGACCTAAAACTGTAACGCCCATTTGCCTGCATTCTTCCATAAAGAAAGCCACTTGTTTAATATCGCTCATATTATTGGAAAGCACCGCAGCCATATATTCTGCTGGGTAATTTGCCTTTAAGTAAGCGGTTTGGTAAGCAATCCATGCATAGCAGGTAGAGTGTGATTTATTAAATGCATACTCTGCAAAAGCTTCCCAATCTTTCCAAATCTTCTCTAATATTTTTTCGTCGTGTCCCTTTTCGGCTGCTTGCTTGATAAATTTTGGCTTCATTTTATCCAACACCTCGCGCTGCTTTTTACCCATTGCCTTACGCAAAACATCGGCCTCACCTTTGGTAAAATCTGCCAGTTTCTGCGACAAAAGCATTACTTGTTCTTGGTAAACTGTAATTCCGTAGGTTTCCTTTAAAAGGTCTTCGCACGCTTCTAAGTCGTACTTGATTTCTTCCTCACCATTTTTTCGTTTTACGAAACTGGGAATATAAGCAATTGGCCCAGGGCGATATAAAGCATTCATGGCAATTAAATCACCAAAAACTGTTGGTTTAAGCTCCTTCATGTACTTCTGCATACCTGCACTCTCGTATTGGAAAATGCCAACCGTTTCGCCACGTTGAAAAAGCTCGTACGTTTTTACATCATCAATTGGAAAAGCATCTGGATCCAAATCGATATCATGCCTTTTCTTAACCAGTTTTACCGTGTCTTTAATTAGAGTTAATGTTTTTAACCCGAGGAAGTCCATTTTTAACAAGCCAGCGCTTTCTACTACCGAGTTGTCAAATTGAGTAACATATAAATCCGAATCCTTTGCAGTAGCAACTGGAACAAAATTGGTAATGTCATCTGGTGTAATAATTACTCCACAAGCGTGGATTCCCGTATTACGCAAAGAGCCTTCTAAAATAATAGCTTGTTCTATGGTTTCAGCACTTAAATTTTTCGCCGCTGCTAAAGCCTTTAATTCTATAATTTTTTCATATTCATCTGGACGTAAAGCGGATTTCAATGCCTTTTCATCCAAAGTAAATATTTTCGCCAACTTCATATTCGGAATTAGCTTTGCAATTTTATCCGCTTCGAACAAGGGTAAATCAAGCACCCTAGCGGTATCGCGAATAGACGATTTTGCGGCCATTGTACCATAGGTGATGATCTGCGCAACCTGGCTTGATCCGTATTTATTAATTACGTAATCCATTACGCGACCACGGCCCTCATCGTCAAAGTCGATATCGATATCGGGCATGGAAACACGATCGGGATTTAGGAAACGCTCAAATAGGAGATCATATTTTAGAGGATCAATATTGGTAATCCACAAGCAATATGCCACTACAGAACCCGCTGCCGAACCACGACCCGGCCCTACAGAAACATCTCGCCTACGTGCTTCGGCAATAAAATCTTGTACAATCAAGAAATAACCTGGATAACCAGTTTTCTCAATTGTTGCCAATTCGAAGTCTAAACGTTCTATAATTTCATCGCCAAATTCCCCATATCGCTTTTTGGCACCTTCATAAGTTAAATGCCTTAAATATTTATTCTCTCCACGCTTTCCGCCATCTTGGTCATCATCTTTTACAATAAACTCTTCTGGAATACCAAATTTTGGCAGAAGCACTTCTCTGGCTAACTCATACGCTTCAATCTTATCTATAATTTCTTGCGTGGTTAAGATAGCCTCGGGTAAGTCTGCAAAGAGATTTTTCATCTCTTGGGCAGATTTGAAATAATATTCTTGATTGGGTAAACCGTAACGATGACCTCTTCCACGACCGATCGGGGTGGCTTGCTTTTCTCCATCCTTTACGCACAACAAAATATCATGTGCATTGGCGTCTTTCTTATTGATGTAATAAGTATTGTTTGTAGCCACTATTTTAACCGCGTGCTTAATACCTAAAGCCACTAAATCTGTATTTACACGATTTTCATTTTCTTGATCATGGCGCAGTAATTCGATGTAAAAATCGGCACCAAACAGCTCTTTCCACCAAATTAAGGCTTCTTCTGCTTGCTTTTCGCCCATATTTAGCAATTTGCTAGGAATTTCTCCGTACAAATTTCCTGAAAGCACAATGATATCACTTTTATACTGCTCAATTATTTTTCTATCAATCCTAGGCACATAATAAAAGCCTTTTGTATAGGCAATCGACGACATTTTCGCTAAGTTATGGTAGCCCTTCTTATTTTTCGCCAAGAGTACTACTTGATAGCCATCATCCTTACGTTTTTTATCTGTGTGATCATCACAAACAAAAAACTCTACCCCAACAATTGGCTTAACAATTTGTGCAACAGGATCTTCTCCCTTTTCTAATGCTTCGGCATTTTTAGTTTTTGCTTCTTTGTTGTGTTTCGACACATTACTTACAAAATGAAAAGCGCCCATCATATTGGCATGATCGGTTATGGCAACCGCTGGCATTTTTTGTGCTGCCGCGGCTTTCACCAAATCGGGTACGCTAATGGTAGATTGTAAAACCGAAAATTGAGTATGATTATGGAGATGTGAAAAATTAGCCGCCGCCAATTCTTGTTTATTTCCAGCTAAAGCTTGCTTAGAAATTCCGCTAGTTCCGGCTCCCTGTTGCCGTTTTCTTATTTCATCCGACTCGGTTTTTAGATTTAAGTGAGCTAATCCAATTGATTTGATGCTTGGATTGATCTCTCTAAAACGAAGAAAATAATCGGTATCAACCAATAAATCTTCCTTTTTAAAAACTTCTCTTTTAATCATTTCTAAAAAGCATCTTGTGGTTGCTTCTACATCCGCAGTTGCGTTATGTGCCTCCGAAAACGGAACACCAAAAAGGTATTGATGCAGCTCTGTTAAGTTTGGTAATTTAAATTTACCTCCCCTACCACCGGGAAGCTTTAAAAGTTCGGCAGTAATTTCAGTACAGGTATCTAATACGGGCATGCTTGCCATCGCACTTTGAATACCTAATCGATGAAACTCACAGCCTAAAATATTTATGTCGAAGCCTACATTCTGTCCAACTACAAATTTAGCCTTTGCTAGTGCTTCGTTAAATTTCTCTAAAATATCAACAAGTTCAATACCTTGTTCTTGCGCCAATTCTGTAGAGATACCATGAATCCGCTCTGCATCATAAGGAATGTTAAACCCTTCTGGCTTAACTAAATAATCCTGATTCTCCAACAAATTACCCATTTCATCATGCAACTGCCAAGCAATTTGAATACAACGTGGCCAATTATCTGTATCGGTAATTGGGGCATTGTAATTGCGTGGTAAACCAGTAGTCTCGGTATCAAAAATTAGGTACATAATAAGGATTGTAGTAGAAATCAAAAATAGGAAATTTAGCAGTGCAAGTTGTCAGCAAATTATCAACAATCAGCAAGGATGGGTAGGATTTAAATTCAATTATCCTTTACCTTTCATTTTAAGGATTTCAAGTATTCTTGTTTTATATAAATCGTTTATTTTAAATTTCAAGATCTATAAAATGGCAGTCTTGTTAAGTGTTGATAGGACTTTTATTACCAAGCACTTAAAAAATATTTTTAAAGAAGGTGAACTAGTTTCAGATTCAGTATGTGCAAAAATTGCACATACTGCCATGGACGGTAAGACTTAATTGGGCAATTACTCAATAAACAGCAGCTTAATTAATTGCTACAAGAGCTGATAGTAATAAGAATGTGATAGTTGCCAAAAACTATTTGAATAAAGAAGAATTGGACGGTTTAAATCGTATCGTTATCATGTATTTAGATTATGCTGAAAATCAGGCAAAAAAAGGAACTGTAACGTATATAACGAATTAAAAGTTCAATCCTTCGAATAAGATTTCGATAAAATTATTGAATCAAGCAGGCAAATGAAGACAAATCATTAATCGTGATCTTGACTCACCAACCTTCCTGTATCGTACCCAATTTGCCTGCACTTTTCAATAATTTCTTTCAACAGCGCTGGATCTATTTTTGGTTCACGGGCCATAATAAATAAATATTTTTTATCTGGATGGCCAATCACAACATAACTATAATCATCAGCGAGTTCAATTATCCAATAACCAATTTTAAAAGGCCATAAAAACTGAGCGGCCATATCGCCATCAGGCTTGTGTGCATCAAAGAACAATTTCGATTTTATAGACTTTTCTTCAGGCTTTCCATCTTTATGATAAGTAGTTAACACTTCAAAATGTTTATCCTTTACCAAAGTATAATATTCTATGGTTTGCTTCCAATTTTTATCCAATAGCGTTGGAATGGAATATAAGGAATACCATTTGCCTTCGTACAATTTATGGTTGATGGTGTTTACAGGTTTATTTTCCATTACATTTCGGTTTATTTATTAACCAATGTCGCTAAATAAAGTTTTAAGTATATTAAAAGGGGTAAAAAACGAGATAAAAATGACAAAACCATTTTTTTAAATTAATGCAATTTGATAACTTCGTCACTTAAATAATTTCTATCAAAAAATCTATAACACATATAAAATGAAGATAACGGTAGTAGGTGCCGGCGCTGTTGGCGCCACCTGTGCAGATAACATCGCCAGAAAAGAATTAGCTGAAGAATTAGTATTATTAGACATTAAAGAAGGTTTTGCCGAAGGCAAAGCAATCGACATGATGCAAACAGCAACTTTATTGGGTTTCGATACCAAAATTAAAGGGGTAACTAATGATTATAGTCAGACGGCTGGATCTGCTGTTGCTGTGATTACTTCTGGCTTACCGCGCAAACCGGGGATGACTCGCGAAGAGCTGATCGGTATTAATGCAGGTATTGTTAAAGGTGTAGCAGAAAATATTTTAAAATACTCTCCCGATGCAATCATCATCGTGATCAGTAATCCGATGGATACCATGACTTATTTGGCGCTGAAATCTTTAGGCTTACCAAAAAACCGTATTATCGGAATGGGTGGTACTTTAGATAGCGCACGTTTTAAATATTATTTAAGTGTGGCCTTAGGTTGTAATTCGAACGATTTACAAGGTTTCGTAATTGGCGGGCACGGCGACACTACTATGATTCCATTAACGCGTTATGCAACTTATCAAAGCTTACCTGTTAGCGAACTATTAGATGAAGCCACTTTAGCTAAAGTTGCAGCAGATACCATGGTTGGCGGCGCTACCCTAACTGGCCTTTTAGGCACTTCTGCTTGGTATGCTCCAGGGGCTGCTGGTGCTGCATTGGTTGAAGCAATAGTACGTGATGAGAAAAAACTATTCACATGTTGTGTAGCTTTAGAAGGCGAATACGGTCAAAAAGATATTTGTTTAGGTGTTCCAGTTATCGTTGGTCGTAATGGATGGGAAAAAATTATTGATTATAAATTAAATGAAACTGAACAAGCAGCATTTAATAAAAGCGCTGATGCTGTTCGTAACATGAATAATGTATTAACTGAAATGAAATTAGTTTAATGAGAACAATTTCTGTTCCATTAATCTTAATTAACTTACAAGGCGATGGTTTCCACCTTTTGGTGGAAATTGTTGTTTTTAAGGAAAAATTATTTGCTGTTCTAGACACTGGTGCGTCGAGATCTGTTTTCGATAAAAGCTTAATGGAAAAGCACATTAAAGAACTTACGATTAGTGAAGAAACCCAAGCGGCAACTATTTTCAGTACTTCTTCTACCCTACAAGGTACTATTCCCAAATTAAAAATAGGCAGGCTGGTGTTAAAAAATTATCCTTCGGTAGGGCTCGATTTACAAAGTGTATCTGATACCTATTTGCAATTGGGATATCCGCCAATATCAGGAATTGTTGGAGGTGATATTTTAATGGAATTTAACGCTAAAATTGATTACAAAAAAAGAGTGTTAAAGTTCTATAAGAAGTGACTTTGATAGGTTGATTAGTTTAGATTTGTAATTTAAATTTGTTTATGCTTAACTTTAAGTAAACCAAACAAATTTAAATGATGAAAATCTTAAAAGTAGTAGGAATTATTATTGCTGTATTGGCAGTAGTAATTTTAATCGGCGGTATGTTTTTACCTAAAACGTATACTGTTAGTCGTAGCACTGTAATTAATACCTCCGACAGTGTGATTTACAAAAATATTGCAGATTTTAATGAATTTTACAAATGGAACCCATGGGCAAAGATGGAACCTACGGCTAAAATTAAAATTAGTGGACCAGTTGGTATAGCTGATCACTTATATGAATGGGAGGGAAATAAAACTGGCTCAGGTTACATGAAAGTTAAAAGTGTTGACCCAAATAAAATGGTTGACATGGAGTTAAAATTCATCAAACCCTTTGAAAGTTTAGCTGATACGCGCTTCGATATTGCTCCAGATGGCACTGGCAATAAAGTAACTTGGACAATGAGTGGCGAAAACAATTTAATGGGCAAATGGATGTCTGTTTTTGTGAGTATGGATAAAATGATTGGGAAAGATTTTGAAGATGGCTTGAGGTTTTTGAAGGAAAAATCCGAGTCAGGAAAATAGGAAATGGGGAATAGATTGGGGGTGTAAAAAATCCCCTTCAAGATTTTCACGTGGAGGGGATTTAGAAAATTACTAGTGCTTTGACAACTTTATCTGGATGATGCGAAAAAGTTGTCAAAGCTTTCTAAGCATCAATTTTCGCATATTTCGCATTACGTTCAATAAATTCTCTACGTGGTGCAACTTCATCACCCATTAGCATGGAGAAAGTATGATCACACTCTGCAGCATTTTCAATTGTAGCTTTTAATAAAGTACGGTTTGCCGGATTTAAAGTAGTATCCCACAATTGCTCGGCATTCATCTCTCCTAAACCTTTATAACGTTGAATATGCACACTTTCTTCTTTACCTGCACCTTTTAGGCGCTGTACCGCTTGATCGCGCTGCACATCATTCCAACAATATTCAAATTCTTTACCTTTTTTAACTTGGTAAAGTGGTGGAGCTGCGATATATACATAACCTGCCTCAATTAAAGCTCTCATGTAGCGATAAAAGAAGGTTAGAATTAACGTGGTAATGTGTGAACCGTCAATATCAGCATCCGTCATGATCACAACTTTGTGATAGCGAAGCTTAGTAATATTTAATGCTTTATCGTCATCAGGTGTTCCAATACTTACGCCTAAAGCGGTAAACATATTTTTAATCTCGTCGTTTTCGTAGATTTTATGTTCCATTGCTTTTTCCACGTTCAAGATTTTTCCTTTAAGTGGTAAAATAGCCTGAAAATTACGATCACGACCTTGTTTCGCTGTGCCACCAGCAGAGTCTCCCTCTACTAGGTATAGTTCGCATTTTTCTGGATCGCTATCTGAGCAATCGGCCAGTTTTCCTGGCAAACCAGAACCACCCATTACACTTTTACGTTGCACCATTTCACGCGCTTTACGTGCCGCAGCACGCGCAGTAGCTGCCAAAATAACCTTGCTAACGATCATCCTTGCCTCTTTCGGGTTTTCTTCGAGGTATGCGCCCAATGCTTCACCTACGGCAATATCTACAGCACCCATTACCTCAGAGTTACCTAATTTGGTTTTGGTTTGCCCTTCAAATTGAGGCTCCTGCACTTTTACTGAAATCACTGCCGTTAAACCTTCTCTAAAGTCATCGCCTGTAATTTCCATTTTCAGGTTCTTTAACAAACCCGATTTATCGGCATAGCTTTTTAAAGTACGCGTTAAACCTCTACGAAAACCTGCAATGTGTGTTCCACCTTCGTGCGTATTGATATTATTTACATACGAGTGTACATTTTCTGAGTAACTATCATTGTACTGAAAAGCCAACTCAACTGGTACACCTTGTTTAATGCCATCAATATAAATAGGCTCTGGCAAGAAAGATGCACGTGTACCATCTAAAAACTTAACAAATTCTCTTAAGCCACCTTCCGAACGGAAAGTTTCAGTTAAGAAAGAACCATCTTCTTGTGGATCGCGCTCATCGGTTAAGGTTAACGTAATTCCTTTATTTAAAAAAGCTAACTCACGTAGGCGAGAAGCCAAAGTATCATACTTATATTCTGTAGTTTGCGTAAAAATGGATGCATCTGGTGTAAAGGTTACAATGGTACCTCTTTTATCCGTAACACCCACTTCCTTTACATCGTACTGCGGAACACCAATTTTGTATTCCTGAACCCAAACTTTACCTTCGCGATGAACTTCTGCTTTTAAATCGGTTGACAAGGCATTTACGCAACTTACACCCACACCATGCAAACCCCCAGACACTTTATAAGTGTCTTTATCAAATTTACCACCCGCGTGTAAAACAGTCATCACAATCTCTAAAGCCGATTTATTCTCTTTGGTATTGATACCAGTAGGAATACCACGGCCATTATCTTCAACTCGAATAGAATTATCAGCTAAAATATTTACAATGATGGTATCTGCATGGCCAGCTAAAGCCTCATCGATGGAGTTATCTACTACCTCGTAAACCAAGTGGTGCAAACCTTTTACACCTGTATCACCAATATACATCGAAGGACGCTTACGAACAGCCTCTAAACCTTCTAAAACCTGTATGTTATCTGCCGAATAATTTGACTTTGAATCTTTTTCTTCGCTCATAATTTTATTTAATACTTAATGAATCAAAAATAACCATTTTTACGTGAATTAAAGCACATTGTGGATAACTATTTGACTGCTGAAAGCGATATAAATGAATTAAAAAACACTTGTTTTTAGGATACTCCATTTTGATTTTTATATTTGTTAAAATTTAATAAAATAGAATGAACACAACCCCATTAAAATTAGGCAGTTTAGCTACTGCAATAGCACTAGTTTCTGTGCTAACTGCTTGTGGAAATAAAGACAGTAAAACTGAAGCAACTACTAAAACCAATACTACGACCGTTGCTGCCGACGAGAAAATAGTTTACGTAAACTCCGATTCGCTATTAACTAAGTACGAATACTTTAAAGACCTTAAATCGAAAATGGAAACTAAAGGTAAATCAGCCGAAAGTGACATGGCCGCTAAGAATCAGGCTTTCCAACGTGAGGTACAACAATATCAGCAACAACAAAATACTTTACCTGCGGATCAAAGAGCAGCCACAGAGCAAAGATTAGCACGTAAGCAACAAGAATTACAAGCCTATCAGCAAAATGCAGGTTCGGCCTTGCAAAATGAGCAGGCAAAAGAGCAAGAAGTACTTTACGATAAAGTGGCTGAATATTTAAAAGGATATGCCAAAACAAAAGGCTATAAAATGGTTTTAACGTATTCAAAAGGAAATAGTGCTATCTTATTTGCCGATGAAAGCCTAGATGTAACTAGCGC
>JACMOW010000173.1 GCA_014377775.1 Pedobacter sp.
ATATATAAGTTATCGTACACGAATAGTGATAATTGATTTTAATGAGAAGTAGTATTGTTGTGAAGGCACTGATTTGATATAAAAATTATTATTCTATGTTCATGAGTTTGGAAGAAAGTAATTTTAGTTGCTAGAACAACGTTTTCACAAGCATTTTTTTTAATAAAGTACAAATTAACTTCTATTTATTAGATCGAATTCCTATCTTCGAAAAATAGACTTTTTATTATGAAATGTTATTTTTTAATGGCTGTAATCGCTTTAACTGCTAGTCAATCGCTTACAGTTAATGCTCAAGAAAAGCCAAAGCCAGCTGATACTGAATTTTATACCCCAATACCAGCTGTAGTTACGCCTGGCGTAATGAATAACGCCCCTTCAGATGCGATTATTTTATTTGATGGAAAAAATTTAAACGAATGGGTAAGTGTAAAAGATAATGGTCCTGCTAAATGGATTTTGAATAATGGTGTATTTACAGTTGATAAAAGTACTGGTAACATCGAAACCAAAAGAAAATTTACAAATTACCAGTTGCACATCGAATGGCAAATCCCCTCGAATATAACTGGAGAAGGCCAAGCAAGGGGCAATAGCGGTTTATTTTTAGCATCAATTGGAAGTAATGATTTAGGTTATGAATTACAGATTTTAGACTCTTATAATAATAAAACTTACACCAATGGTCAGGCAGGTAGTATTTATAAACAAACCACACCTTTGGTAAATGCAAATCGTAAGCCAGGTGAGTGGCAAATTTACGATGTAATTTGGACAGCACCTGTGTTTAACGTGGATGGTAGCTTAAAAAGTGCAGCTAGGGTTTCTGTTTTGTTTAATGGGGTATTGATACAGAACAACTTCGAACTAAAAGGGCCAACTCAATATATTGGTCAAGCTAGTTATGAAAAAGCACACGGTGCGAGTCCGATTAAGTTACAATCGCATGGCGATAAAAGTGAGCCCATCAGCTTCCGCAACATTTGGATAAGAGAATTATAAATAAGAATAACGAATGAACGATTTAAAAGCATTAAGCCAAGTAGCAGAGTTTCATAGTACCTTTAAACATCCGATAATAGCTGAACCGGCTATACCTAGCGAAGAGCGGAGCCAATTACGAATTGAATTATTAGCCGAAGAGCTTAAGGAATTGCAAGAGGCCGTAAACGATAATAATCTAGTTGAAATAGCTGATGCATTATGCGATTTACAATATGTGCTGGCTGGGGCAGTATTAGAATTTGGTTTAGGTGAGAAGTTTAAAGCATTATTTGATGAAGTTCATCGCTCTAACATGAGCAAAGCTTGTAAAACGGTGGAAGAAGCCAATGCAACGATTGCCCACTATAAAAATAAAAGCAATGTAGACGCGCATTACAAGGAAATAGATGGCTTGTTTTTGGTATATCGAGATGCAGACCATAAAACTTTAAAATCAATTGCTTATTCGCCTGCTGATTTGAAGACTATCGTTGAGAGTGCATAAAAAAACAATTTAACAATTAACTTGTTAACCAAAAATCAAAACTATGTTAATAGTAAATAGTCACCAAGAATTTGAAACGTATTTAGGTAAGGAAATAGGTATATCACAATGGCACACGATCGATCAAGCACAGATCAATAAGTTTGCAGACGCTACCTTGGATCATCAATGGATCCATGTTGATCCAGCCAAAGCGGCTTCCGAAGGTCCATTTAAAGCCACAATTGCTCATGGTTATTTAACCTTATCACTTATTCCATACTTATGGAAACAAATAGCTGATATTCGCAACATAAAAATGGAGATTAACTACGGGATCGAAAGTTTTAAATTCGGGCAGGCTGTAGTGGTAGATAGCCGAGTTTGCCTAAAGGCGAAATTAAAATCGATTGCAAATTTAAGAGGCATTACCAAGGTGATTATCGAGGCTATTTTGGAAATTGAGGGACAAACAAAACCTGCATATACTGGCGATGTGATGTTTTTATATCATTTCAACTCGTTATAGACTTGTTCGAGGTTTTTTCGTGTGCGTAGGTATTGCTAATTGAAATGTTTAAAAGACACTTTAAAATTTTATTAATTATTGGTTTTTCATTTTTCTATAAAAATGTCTGTGCACAAAAAGCGGTAACTATTGCCGATAATATGAAAGAGCATATGTTTAAGGCTGATGAAATTATTTGCCTTGAGGACCCAAGTAACCAGCTTACCTTTGCAACGGTTTGTAGCGCTAGCTATCAGAGTAAATTTATTCCAAACATTAGTTTTTATCCTAAAAATTATAATCGTTCTTCCGCTTATTGGTATAGAATAAAAGTTTCTTTTAACAAAGAACTTAAAAGACCAGCGGTAATTGAGTTTTTTGATCAAATTACTGACTATATAGAAGCTTATCTTCCTGATGGAAAGGGCGGCTACATCAAAAGTTTTGCTGGAGCAGATTTATATTTCCCAAATCGTTTATATCAACATAAAAATTTTGAGTTTACGATAAATAGTACAAAAGTAGGAGAGCAGTTCTATTACTTTAGAATAAAATCTAAAGATCAAGTGAATGTAATTATTGTTTACAGAAGCATAGATCGTTTTATTGGGTATGCCCTTTCTGAGTACTTTACTTTTGGTTTTTTTTATGGTATGATTGTGATTTTCAGTTTTCACAATTTACTTATGTTCATCGCTGTAAAAAGGCGACAATATCTTTTTTACATTCTATATATTTTAAGTGTTGGCTTATATGAAATGTCTTCAGATGGGATCGCATTTCAATATTTATGGCCAAACCACCCAGTTTGGAACGAGTATGCTTATGGTATAGCTTTGTTTTTTTTAAGCTCTTTTGGATTGATTTTTACGAAAGAATTACTACATGTTAAAATAAAGGCACCTGCCTTAAATAAAGCGATTAATTTGATATTGGTTATTCGTCTACTTTTCTTTTTGGTTTGTTTATTTTATAATAATGATTGGTTTAAATATAAATTCTTAGAGTTTATACCATTGTCGCTATGTTTTTTTACTGGTATTTATATATGGTGGAAAAAACAGTATGGGCCGGCCCGCTTTTTTGTACTGGGCTACTTTTTTCTTTACGTAGGCTTCATTATTAAGATTGTTCATATTTTGGGATGGTCTAGAACGATAATTGGAAATGTGCTGGGATATTATAGTCTAAGTTTTGGATTTTTATTAGAAATGTTGTTTTTATCATTCGCAATTGGCGATCAGGTAAGGCTATTGAAAAGGAAAAAAGAAAAGGTTCAGAAACAAATTATAACCCAAATGCAGTTAAATGCCGAGCTCAAGGATAAAGTAAATCTAGAATTAGAAACAAAAGTAGAAGAACGCACGAGGGAAGTACAACAAAAATCGAAAGAACTTCAGCAAAAAAACATTACAATCGAAGATCAAAATGAAGAGTTGCTGGCCATAAATTCGTTATTAGAACAACAAGCTGAGGAAATTTCTAGAATGAATATTCTACTAGAAACGGATAATATTACTTTAAAAACAAACATCGAAAAAGTAACAAACGCACGAATAAATGCTACAGAGCTTGATTTTGAAGAATTTAGTCAAAAATATCCAGATCGTGATTCCTGCTATAAGTTTTTAGCCGATATGAAATGGGAAAATGGTTATTCCTGCGTCAAATGTAATAATTTAACCTATTGTAATGGTAAATTACCATTTAACCGCCGATGTACTAAATGTGCATATGAAGAGTCTGTATTACAACGTACCATTTTCGAAAATAGCCGAATACCTATCAATAAGGCATTTTATTTAGTATATTTAATTTACGATCATAAAGGTGCCATTTCATCACATAAATTGTCAGAAAAGCTGGGCATTAGGCAAAGTACTTGCTGGACTTACGCTTCGAAAGTTAAAAAAATAATGGAGGAGCGTAAAAAAGATATCAAAGGTATAGGTAAAGCAGGTTGGAGTAGGTTGGTGCTAGAAAAATATTAAAAAAATTCTTGCTTTTTTTATTGCGAATAAAGCGTATCAATACAAAATTTTATGATTTTATTAATTGTCACAATTACAGTTAGTTATCAATTATTTGTATTGCGGATTAAGTGCGTCAAATTTATTGTAACTAATTAAATATCAGTTATTTACATGTGATTTTATTTGTAAATCTAATTTGTATTGCACTATATTTACATCACCAAATTTTTTGGAAGATTAATTAACCAAATTAAACTGTATGACTAAAATTCTACTAAGGAGAATTTTGCGGAGAATTTATGTAACACTACTCTGGTGTTTATTTCTGCAAATTAGTGCTTCAGCAACTTTTGCAAAAGGCATAACAGCATCAAACAAAGTTATAATTCATAAACTTGATTTCCGATCCGTTAAGATCAATGAATTAGGGAATGGTTTTGTTTTAGATGTTATTGGTATTGTAAAGGATGCGAGTGGCAATCCAATACCCGGTGTTGGAGTTAAGGTTAAAGGAACTCAGAATGGTTTCGTAACCGATGGCAATGGAAAGTTTACTTTGAAAAACGTAGACAAGGATGCGATTATCGTAATTTCTAGCATTGGCTTTAAACCGCAAGAAATTGTATTAAAAGGACAAACCAATTTGGAAATTACCTTAGAAGAAGATTTAAAAGGGCTCAATGAGATTATTGTTGTAGGCTATGGTGCACAAAAAAAATCTACTTTAACTGGAGCAGTTTCTCAAATAGGAGCAGATGACTTAATGAAATCTCCTACGCCAAACCCAACTAATAGCCTAATTGGAAGACTTCCTGGCTTATTAGCGGTTCAAACTAGCGGTCAGCCCGGTGCTGATGCTTCTACCATCAAAATACGTGGTGTGGCTACTTATGGAGCTAATGCAAACGCAATTGTTGTGGTTGATGGAATTGAAAGACCAAGTTTTGCTGATGTAGATCCAAATGAGATCGAAACGGTTTCGATTTTAAAAGACGCATCATCAACTGCAGTTTATGGTTTAAAAGGAGCGAATGGCGTAATTGTAATTACCACTAAAGCAGGTAAGATAGGGAAACCCAAAGTATTTTATTCTGGAAACTATGCTGCACAAACGTATACTGGTTTAGCTGTTGGGTTGCCTGCTTACGAAAACGCATCATTGCTAAATCAATCTTATCTAAATGATAACAAAGGTGCACCTTTTACAGCTGCCGAAATTCAAAAATTTCAAGATCATTCTGATCCACTTGGTTATCCAGATGTTCAATGGTTCGATTATTTAACAAAAAGGTATTACTCACAAACGCAGCATAATATCAATATCAATGGGGGTACTAAGTTTTCGAAGTATTTTGTTTCTGCGGGTTATGCTTTCCAAGATGGCATTTTCAAAAAATTCGAATCACCGTATGGTATTAATTCTGTTCCCAATTATAGTAGATATAATTTCCGTGCAAATGTCGATTTAACGCTAAATAAAGATTTTGTAGTAGGGATTAAATTAGGTGGTCGTTTTGCTAACCGATATCAACCCTCGGGGTTGTTATCGGGATCGGTATTTTCTTATGATACCATTGAAGGGATGATTTCACGTATCTTGCAAGTTCCAGCCTATGCTTATGCACCTACTTTACCAGATGGAAGGATAACGGCCAATCCAAATGTAGGTACCAATATTTGGAATCCTCTGGCAGTAATTACTCGCTTTGGTACACGAAATGACGATATCAACACGATAGAGAGTACATTTAACTTAGACTATAAATTAGGATCTTTAACTAAAGGTTTAGCATTTAAAACTATTTTCGCCTTCGATTCTTACTACAATAACGTTGAACGTAGAAATGCAAACTGGGCTGCATATGTATACAATGCGCAAACTGGTGCCGTAACTTTATCAACCGATACACGTAACCGTAACGAGCCTTTAGGCGGAGTTCAAAATGGAGGTGTTACTACAGGAAGCACTAATATGAACATTCAATCTGGTTTTACTTACAACAGAGACTTTGGTAAACACAATTTGGATGGTTTAATTTTAGGTACACGTTCGCTGATTCGTTCAACTGGAGAAACATCCTTTACAGCTCCACCAAAAGCTGCGCAAGGTTTGGTAACCCGCTTAAGATATAATTTTGATTCTGATCGATACATTGTTGAAGCTAGTGGAACTTATAACGGTTCTGAAAACTTTGCGCCTGGCTTAAAATATGGTTTTTTCCCAGCAGTATCAGCAGGGTGGACATTAACCAACGAGCCTTATTGGAAAAAGAATAATATTTTAAGCTATTTTAAATTAAGAGGTAGTTATGGTTTAGTGGGTAATGATAACGTTTCTAATAATCGTTTTTTATTCCTTACAAGTTATTCTGGCAATACTGCCGCCCCATTTGGAAACCCATTATCGATTACCAATTATCCAACCTTGTTTATTGGTGATAATGCATTGGGTAATGGCCTGGTAACCTGGGAAACAGGAGTTAAAAGCAATATCGGTTTTGAATCTCGTTTTTTAAAGGATAGATTAAAATTAAATATCGATATTTTTGAAGAAGATCGTAAAGATATTTTAACCCCATCCTTAAGTGGTTCAGCACTTTTTGGCCATAGCTATCCATTCTTTAACAAAGGCGAAGTCTACAATAAAGGTTACGAAATTGAGATGGATTATCAGGGCCAGATTGGTCAGGTTTTAATTGGTTTAAATACTCAATTCTCTTATGCAAAAAATACCATCATTGAAAATGATGAACCAGATGGTACGCCAAATTACTTAGCTAAAAAAGGTAAAAGTGTGGGTCAATTTATTGGTTATGTAAACGATGGTTTCTACAAAGATGCAGCCGATATCGCATCATCCGTTAAACAACAAGGTTTTAATCCAATACCTGGTGATTTGAAATTTAAGGATTTAGATGGCGATGGTTTGATAACAACATTAGATCAAACTTCAATTGGACACACGAATACGCCAGAATACATTTACAGTTTTAGTCCTCGATTTGCATACAAAGGCTTTAGTATGTCTGTATTATTTCAAGGTGCTGCACATATAAGCTCCAATGTAATTTTAAGCGAGCAAAATAATGGTCAGCAAATGTATCCTCATATGCTTAACGCATGGACTCCTACTAATGCTGCTACGGCAACATGGCCAGCATTGCACTCAAGAGGAACCGCTTCATTAAATTATGCGTTAAACGACTTTACCCTTCAAAATGGTGCTTATCTGAAAATAAGAAATGTGGAGATGTCTTATACTTTACCAAAAGAATGGGTAGCTAAGCTAAAATTGAATAATATAAGAGTGTTTTTGAATGGAACAAATCTGTATACTTGGACTAAATTTAAGATGTATCTAGATCCAGAAAATCTGAACGTTGTTAATCCCGCGTTTCCAATCCAAGCACTTTATCCAACTTCAAGAGTTTATAATGTTGGTTTAACAGTTAATTTTTAAATGATGAGAAGAAATTATAAAATATATACAGCAGTTGTTTTATTAACGCTCTGTTTCGTTTCTTGTAAAAAGGACTTCTTGGAAAGAACGCCGGGGGTGGCGTTAACTGAAGACGAAATTTTTGCAGATCCTGCGCAAGCGGCTAGATTTGCCGATAATGCCTATAATTATACCATTACAAAATATGTACGTTTCAATGATCACCGTGGCACAGTATCTCAGGCTTCTGACGAAGCTGTTTCGGGGAATTCGGAAGGTACAGTAACCTCATTAAACCGTGGCTTGTACCATGAGCATGCTACACAAGCAAGTTTGAACGATATTGGTGATGTATACAGAAGAATGTATGCAGGTATAGCCATCACTAATAAAATGCTATCCAAAATTGCCATCGTTCCACCTGCTCCAACTGCTACTGTCCCAATTTTTGACCCAAAACGTGTAGAAGGAGAAATGAGATTTCTTCGTGCTTTATCTTATTTCGAGTTAACGAAGAGGTTTGGTGGTGTTCCATTGGTAGATAAAGTGTATGAGGTAAATGATGATATTAATCTTCCTCGTAAAACTTTTGCAGAAATTACGGCATTTATTTTAAAAGATATAGAAATAGCGGTTACCAAATTGGGAACCGACGCGGATTATGGAGTGGCCAATTATGGTCGACCAACAATAGGTGCAGCGCAGGCCTTAAAAGCACGTGTATTGTTATATGCAGCTAGTCCATTAAATAATCCGACAGGGGATAAAGCAAAATGGAAAGAAGCCGCAGATGCTGCATTAGCTTTGATGGATGGTAGATATACTTTGCAAACTACTTATGGTGATATTTTAAATGTTCCCAACTCTCCAGAGTACATCATGATCAGAATTAAAGGAAATACACCGTTGGCTGGCGAAATGATGCAAGATTTCTCCATGTCTCCAGGCTCTGGCGGTGCACAAGGACAAATGAATCCTACGCAAAACCACGTAGATATGTACGAAATGGCAAATGGATTACCAATCACTAATCCTGCATCAGGCTATGATCCTCAAAAACCATATGTAGGCAGAGAACCTCGTTTTTACAATAACATTATTTATAACGATTTACCTTGGCAAGGTGGTAAAATAGAAATGTGGTCTACTTTGCAAGGTACAGCTACTGTATATGGTAAGGATTGGAATCCGGGTAACATTACTTATACGGCAACCCGATATTACTGTAAAAAATATTGGCCAGAAGTGTATAGAACAGTGGGTGGAAGTACCACTTTGCTTAACTATGTTTACTTCCGCTATGGCGAAATATTATTAAATTATGCAGAAACGCAAAACGAATTCTTAGGTACACCAGATGCGAGTGTTTATAATGCCTTAGTATTACTTCGTGCTAGAGCAGGAATTGCAAAAGGTACAGGAACCTATGGTTATGGGCTAAAGGATAACATGACAGCTTCCGAGATGCGTGAAGTGATTAGACACGAACGTGCTATTGAATTATCTTTCGAAGATCACCGTTGGTACGATATTATGCGCTGGAAAATCGGTTCTTCAACCATTGCAGTACCAATGATGGGTATGGATGTTTTCAAAAAGACAGATGGATCATTTACCTACACACCAATTGTATTGGGTACAGGTTTCCAAAAAACATGGGCCGAAAAACAAAACCTTTATCCCATTCCTAGAACAGAAATTTATAAAAGTAAAGGGGTACTTACGCAAAACCCAGGTTGGGAATAGCCAGTTAATTAATCTAACACTAATAAAGATATTATTCAATTATGAAATTATCAAAATATATAGTAGGTCTTCTTTTTTTATGGATGGCTGTACTAAACGTTTATGGGCAAAGGCCTGATGAACAAATAACGGTAAAAGGAAAGATTATCGACCAAGATAAAAATCCATTACCAGGGGTAACAATTTCTATTCAAGAAGATAAAAAAAATAAAACTACAAATACAGACGCTAATGGTAATTTTAGTATCGAAGCTACAACCAGTGATGTATTGGTTTTTAAGATGATTGGTTATGGTACAATGTTTAAGCCGGCTGGCGAAATAAATGAAGGAACGTTAATACTTAAGAAAGCACTTATAAATGCCGGCGACGATGATAATGTGTACATCCCATTTGGAGTAAGAAAAAGAAGAGAGGTTACCGCAACAATAAGTACAATCACAGCTGATAATCTTCCTCAAATTCCTTCTTCTTCGTTAACCAACGTGTTTACGGGTAGGTTGGCAGGTTTAAATATTTATCCGAGTGGTTCTCAGCAACCTGGATTTGATGTTTCTAGTTTCTTAATTAGAGGCCGTTCATCTTATAACAGCAATCAAGATCCATTGATTTTGGTAGACGGAATAGAGCGTGATTTTAAATCGATGGATTTGGGCGAAATTGAAAGCGTAAGTATTTTAAAAGATGCGGCAACTTTAGCGTGGTATGGAATGTATGCCGCAAATGGTGTGGTATATGTAAAAACTAAACGTGGAAGTGCTACCTCAACAAAAGTAACTTTTGATGCACAAGCTGGTTTACAAGCGCCATTAAACATAGCAACACCACTCGATTCTTATAGTTATGCTTCTTTATATAATGAGGCATCAATAAACAGCGGTGGTACTGCGATTTATGGTGCTGGAGCTTTGCAGGCCTATCAGGATGGATCAGACCCTATTAAATATCCAAGCAACAATTTTGTGAAAGATTTTACCAAAAGCGTTGCGCCAACTCAGCGTTATGTGGCTTCGGTAACTGGAGGAAATGCTTTTTTAAGGTATTATACATTACTAAGTGCCTACCAGCAAGGCGGCTTTTACAAAGGTGGTTATAACGAAACGTATGATGCCAATACAGATTTTAGCAGATATAATCTACGTACAAATCTAGATTTACACGTAAATAAAAATCTAGATGTTTCTTTAGATATTGGTGGTAGAATTACCAATTTACGCATTCCTAATCAGGGAACCACTGCATTTTTAAACGCTGTTTATAGTACACCTGCCAATGCATTTCCCATTTTAAATCCGAATGGATCTTACGGCGGTACTTCTATTTTTAATGCAAGTAATCCACGTGCCATGCTCGAAGCAAGAGGGGCAAGTACGGATTTGATCCGTAATATGATTGCCACCATTAGTGCGCGTCAAAAAATGGATGGAATTTTAAAAGGATTGTCGGCAGAAATATATTATGCATATGATATTGCGGGTGCTTACCGTTCAGGTTTTTCTCAATCATATGCCACGCAAGAATTACTTCCAACGGGATTATATGCCACTTATGGCACAGCTTCAAAAGTTGATTATCAAGCTAACGCTTTCTCGGGTAACCTCAGAAAAGGCGAGTTTTGGGGTGGTTTAGATTACGATAGGACATTTGGGAAGCATGATATTAAATTTAGTACCAGAACATCCAGACAGAATTATTCTTCTTTTGGGAACCTTGATGTTAGACGTGAAGGAATTTCTAACCGTTTATCTTATGGTTACAATCAAAAATACTTTATTGATTTAATAGGTGCCTATTCAGGTTCTGAGAATTTTATGCCAGGACGCAGATTTGGATTTTTCCCGGCAGTTTCTGCGGGTTGGATTATCTCTGATGAGGACTTTATGAAAAGTTCAAGCTCGTTTCTTGATTTCTTGAAAATTAGAGCTTCTTATGGTATAGTAGGCAATGATGCCATTACCTTGCCAAGAAGATTTGCCTTTAATGACTTTTTTCAAAGAAGTACAACAGGTTATACGTTCGGAACTGGTTTTACTGGCGTAAATGGGAGTGCACAAATTTCTCTAGCTAACCCGTTTTTAACTTGGGAGAAAGCTTATAAAACAAGCGCTGGTTTTGATGCTAAATTATTTAAACAATCTCTTTCTATCAGTGCTGATTATTTTTATGAAGACAGGAAAGATTTAACTACTGGATCATTACTGCCTAATGTTTTGGGTCAAACCCTAGTGGTTGTTAACGAAGGTGAAGCTTCATATAAAGGTTTTGAAGCCGCTATTAATTACAATAAAAAAATTGGTACTGTAGATGTAAATGTTTTTGGAAACTATACCTATCAGGTAAGTAAAATATTAGCCATCAACGAGGCGGCTAATCTCCCAGCTTATCAAAAATCATTAGGGCATCCTATCACAAGCGTAATTTCTACTGCGGCAACTGCAAATAATGGAGCGTCATACACGAGTAATATGTATATTTCTAATGGTATTTTCCAGTCACAA
The DNA here is from genome assembly GCA_014377775.1 of Pedobacter sp. GTDB lineage: Bacteria > Bacteroidota > Bacteroidia > Sphingobacteriales > Sphingobacteriaceae > Pedobacter. The sequence continues at coordinate 11,633 of JACMOW010000173.1, forward strand.
ACTGAAATCGATGCTGCGCCGAAACAATTATTAGCAAAAGATGTAAAACCAGGTGACATTAAATATGTAGATCAAAATGGTGATGGTATCATCAACGGGCTTGATGTGGTGAGAACAGATTTCAATTTTGTGCCAAAATCAGTTTATGGCTTTGGGGCTTCTATAGCAATTAAAGGATTTGATCTTAATTTTTTACTTCAAGGTACGATGGGCAGTTCAATTACCATTCAACAAATTGTTAATGCCGGTAATACAAACAATGGTTTCTTAAACCAATACAGTGTTGATAGATGGACGACAAGCAATACCAATGCGCCATATCCGAGATTACTGTTAGCAGATCGTGGTAACAATACCGTGGCTTCCGATTTTTGGATCCGCTCTGGCGACTATTTACGCTTAAAAAATATAGAATTAGGCTACTCATTACCAACCGCCTTTGTTAAAAAACTTAAACTTTCTCAGTTCAGGTTTTATGTTGGCGGCTTAAATCTATTCACATTTGATAAACTAGGAAACTTGGATCTTGATCCAGAACTCCCAGAATCAGGTTATAATTCATCCTATCCTTACATGAAAATTTATTCGTTCGGTATCAATTTGAAATTTTAATTATTATGAAGATGAAAAAAAATATTTGTTACTTATTTACGGCTGTAATGCTAATCGTTACAGGCTGTGAAAAAGATAGCTTTCTTCAAGACGGTAAGTTTAGTGGAACAGATAATATTACTGAAGATCAGCTTTGGGCAAACCCTGATTATGCTCGATTATTTTTAAACAATGTATACGCATCACTTAGTGATCGATATAACTTAGACGATGGCGCTTTATTGGCGTCAGGTTCTGACGAAGCGGTGAATTCTAATTTAAACTCCTCCATCACTACGTTAAATAATGGTACTTGGAGCCCAGTAAAAACATTTGATGATGTTTATGCCAGTATGTATAGCGGCATTAGAAAAGCCAATATGTTTTTGGAGAAAGCAGATGGAAGCGCAATTATTCCTTTAGATGAGTTACTTCCTGCAAACGTTGCAGCCAATCAAACCTATGATTCACAAATTCAACGCTTACGTGGTCAAGCTTTCTTTTTAAGAGCATTTTTCGAATTTGAATTGCTCAAACGTTATGGTAGTTTTATCATCGTAACTAAAACATTATCTGTTACCGAAAACTTAGATCTACCTAGAAATTCTTTCGATCAGTGCGTACTTCAAATTTCGGCTGATTGTGAAGAAGCGATTACTAGATTACCTTTATCACCAACAGAGTGGAATACAACTAACCGTGGTAGAGCTACAGGTACTGCGGCAATGGCACTTAAAGCAAGATTATTATTGTACGCAGCAAGTCCACAATATAACACAAGTGGCGATCCGGCAAAATGGCAAGCAGCAGCTGATGCAGCTAAAAGATTAATGGATACTGGTAAACATGCCTTACACAACTCTTATCCAAATATTTGGTTATGGAACGTCAGCGCGTTTAATATAGAAACCATTTTTGCAACTAGTACCTTAAATACAGTTACAATTGAGCAAAATAATGCGCCAATTAGTTACGATGCTGCAAACGGTCGTACAAATCCTACGCAAGAGTTTGTAGACGCCTTTGAAATGAAAGCAAGTGGGAAACCAATCTTAGAGGCAGCATCTGGATATAATGAAGCAAACCCATACACTGGTCGTGACCCTCGATTGGGCTTTACTGTTTTATTTAACACGGCATCAGTACAACCACTGTTGCCTGCAAACAGCTTTAAAAGTAAACCAGTTGAAACTTTTGTAGGCGGTAAGGATGGCTTAGGCTTAAATGTGAATGCAACTAAAACGGGTTATTATATGCGTAAATATTTAAGCGAAAGTGCAGCATGGGCCGGAACAATAACCAATATTCGTAGGCCATGGATCTTTTTTAGGTATGCAGAAGTTTTATTAAACTATGCCGAAGCATTAAATGAAGCACAAGGACCAGTTGCATTATCAGAAATTTTAAGAACAGTTAATTTAGTTAGATCCAGAACAGGTGTAGCCATGCCGGCATTGCAAACTACCGATCCATCTGGTATCGCTTATGTTGCAGCAACAAAAGAAGAATTGCGTAAACGTATTCGTAATGAGCGCAGAGTAGAATTGTGTTTTGAAGAACATCGTTTTTATGATGTTCGCCGTTGGAAAGAAGGTGAAACTATCTTCAATGCTCCAGTTACGGGAATGAGAATTACACCAACTTCTGCAACTACTTTTACTTATACAAGATTTAATGCAGAGAATAGGACTTTTACAGCAAAAAATTACCTTTATCCAATTTCACAAAATGAATTGAATAGGGCACCAGCACTTAAACAAAATGCTGGCTACTAATAAAACTTAACTATGTTCAACTTAAGAAATAGCTTACTTACCATTTGCTGGTTACTTTTTTCTGTAACCTGTTACAGCCAAGTTAGCACGCTACAAAATATTCAATCGCGTAAAACTTTAAGTCTAAACGGCAAATGGAACTATATCGTTGATCCTTATGAAAATGGATATTATGACTACAGGCACGATCCTTTCGATCAATCAAAAAGTGGAAGTGGTGGTTTTTATGATGATAAAGTTCAAAAAGACAAGACCGAACTAATTGAATATAATTTCGACCTTTCTCCTCAAATGAATGTGCCAGGCGATTGGAATTCACAATCAGAAAAACTTGAATTGTATGAAGGTACAGTTTGGTTAAGGAGAAAATTTAATGCCGAACCCCTAAAAGACAAACGGTACTTTATTTATTTTGGAGCGGTTAATTACGAAGCTCATGTTTATTTTAACGGTAAGAAACTGGGCGTCCACAAAGGGGGCTTTACACCTTTTCAGTTTGAAGTAACGGATAAAATAAAAGCTGGTGAGAATTCGCTAGTGGTTAAGGCCGACAATACCCGTAAGCCTGATGAAATACCAACGGTAAATACAGATTGGTGGAACTATGGTGGAATTACCAGAGATGTTTTTTTGGCTGAAATGCCTGTACACTTTATGAACGATTATAAACTACAACTTGCAAAAGGAAGTACGAGCTTGCTTAATTTTTCGGTGCAGTTGGCTGATGCAACGGCTGGACAAAATATTATTCTTTCAATTCCTGAACTGAAACTCGAAAAAACATATACTACAGATACAGAGGGTAAAGTTAATCAGCAATTAACCATTAATAAATTGAGTTTATGGTCGCCTGAAAACCCAAAACTTTACGCCGTAAACATCAAGTCGAATGGAGAAAATATTCAAGATAAAATTGGTTTTAGAACCATTGCGGTAAAAGGCAATAATATTTTATTAAATGGGAAGTCTGTTTTTTTAAGAGGGATTTCTATTCACGATGAAAACCCATTATTGGCCGGTAGGTTACGATCTGAAGGCGATATGCGCATGATGTTACAGTGGGCTAAAGAAATGAACTGTAATTATGTGCGTTTAGCACATTATCCACACAATGAGGAAATGGTTAGGTTGGCTGATGAGATGGGTATATTGGTTTGGGCAGAAGTGCCAGTATATTGGACTATTTCTTGGACAAACCCAGTAACTTATGCCAATGCGAAGCAGCAACTTACAGATTTAATTGTGCGCGATAAAAACCGTGCAAGCGTAATTGTATGGTCGGTTGGTAACGAAACTCCATTAAGTGAGCCTCGCCATCTGTTTATGGGTAATTTAGTAGATGTTGCCCGTACATTAGACGATACACGCTTGGTTGCTGCGGCACTTGAAGTGCATAGAGAAGGAAACACTATAATTTTAAACGATCCTTTGGGAGAAAAGATCGACCTCGTAAGTTTTAATGAATATGCAGGTTGGTATTGGGGCGGTACGCCGAGTGAAATTACTCGATATTCTTTTAATATTAAATACAATAAGCCTGTGGTAGTTACCGAATTTGGTGGTGATGCTTTAGGTGGTTTTCATGCCGATGCAAATACACGTTGGAGCGAAGAGTATCAAGAGGCTCTATACAAGAATCAAATCACCTTATTGAGTAAAATTGATGCATTAAGAGGTATGACCCCATGGATCCTAACTGATTTTAGATCGCCAAGAAGACAGCATCCAGTATACCAAAATTTTTGGAACCGTAAAGGGCTGATTTCAGAAACTGGTAAAAGGAAATTAGCATTTTTTGTGCTTAAAGATTTTTATAATCAAATGCAAATTAAATATAAATATTAATCATCCTATTTTTATGTTTTAAATATAAAATGAAAGAAAAACAATTTTTATTCAAATTAAAAGCAATATCATCAAGCTTAGTCCTAGTGTTGTGTTTTACAACTTCCTTTAGTCAAACCAAATGGGAGTCTGAATATGTTAAAATTCAAAAAAATGGAAAACTACAATATATTCCCGATGAAATGGGTAACATCATACCTGATTTTAGCAACGTTGGTTATCATCAAAATGCAAAAGCGATACCGAAAGTAAAAGTAGTGACTACACTTTCGGCAACTGGCGATAATGATCAACAAAAAATACAACAAGCGATTGACGATTTAGCCCAAAAACCGGCAGATCAGAATGGTATCCGTGGTGCGATTTTATTAAAAAGGGGAATCTATAAAATATCAACAAGCCTAAAAATATCAACTAGCGGAATTGTGCTACGTGGAGAGGGCAACGAGACTAAACTAATTGCTACTGGTAGCAGTCAACGGAAAATGATTATTGCCTCTGGAACAGGAAAGATAGTTGAAACGCCTCATACAAGAACTAAAATTAGCACTGATTACGTTCCGGTGGGCGCAAAGAGCTTTCAGCTTACTTCTGTTGATGGATTAAAAGTAGGCGACCAAATTATAGTATTTAGAGCAGGAACAGACAATTGGATCAAAGATTTGAAAATGGACCAGATTGCGCTTGCAGAAGGTACGGTACAATGGAAGGGAGTTGATTACAATTTCGAATTTGAAAGGATCATTACAGCAATTGAAGGCAATACCCTATTTTTAGACAATCCGATTGTATTGGCCATGGAAACGAAATACGGTGGTGCTGAGATTTATAAATACACTTTTGAAAGTAGAATTACGGAGGTTGGGATAGAAGATATGTTGCTTGAATCGGAATATGCGAGCGATACCGACGAAGAACATGGATGGGATGCTATTTCTTTCAATAAGATAGCCAATAGTTGGATAAGTGGGGTAACTAGTAAATATTTTGGCTATTCGTGTGTAAATCTTGGTAATGAAAGTAAGCAAATTACCGTTAAAGACAGCAAATGTCTTGCACCAAAATCACAGATTATTGGTGGAAGAAGGTATTCATTCAATAACGACGGACAACTCAATCTTTTTATCAATTGCTTTGCATCAGAAGGAAGACACGATTATGTAACCGGGGCAAAAGTACGCGGACCAAATGTATTTTTTAACTGCATATCAGTAAATGCGAAGTCTGATATTGGTCCACACCACCGTATGGCTGTAGGTACGCTTTTCGATAACGTAACTACAGATGGAGAAATAAATATTCAAGATAGAGGAAATTGGGGCACAGGACATGGTTGGTCTGGCATAAATCAGATCCTATGGAATTGCACAGCAACAAAAGCCGCAGTTCAAAATCCTTATGTGGGTGGTAAAAATTATGCCATTGGGTTTACCACTCAAAAATACGAAGGTCGCCTTAAGGGAAGGCCCGATGGTATTTGGGAAGGGCAAAATAAGAAGGGCTTAAATCCATCTTCATTATATTTAAAACAGGTAAAGGAAAAATTAAAAGGAATATGAATCTGAAAATTAATTTACTAGCATTACTCGTAATGTCATGTTTTTACCCAATGGCACAACAAGTTAATGTGGCAAAAGCTTTCGAATTGGCTGCAAAGCAAACCCATGTACTTATCCATAATGTAGATTCAGCAAGAAAAGTAAGACCTACACTCGTTTCGCCTCGCACGGTAGAGAAGGGCGTTTTTAAAATGGTAAATTCTAAAGATTGGACAAGTGGTTTTTTCCCCGCAGAGTTATGGTATTTCTACCAATATACAAAAGATAAAAAATGGCTTACCTTGGCTAAAAAGTACACCGAAGATATTAAAAAGGAGCAGTTTAATAAAGGAACTCATGATTTGGGCTTTATGATCTATTGCCCTTTTGGGAATGGTTATAGATTAACAAAAGATACCGCTTACAAAGGCGTAATTATACAGGCTGCAAAATCACTTTCTACTCGATTTAATGCCAAATCGGGTGTAATTAAATCGTGGGATCACAATGGCGATAAGTGGAAATTTCCAGTAATTATCGATAACATGATGAATTTGGAGTTGTTGTTTGAAGCTTCAAAATTTACCAACGACCAATCTTTCGCTAAAATCGCAATTAGCCATGCAAACACTACGATGAGAAATCACTTCAGACCCGATTTTAGTTCATGGCATGTAATCGATTACGACACTTTAAGTGGAAATGTGCGTAATAAGCTAACTGCACAAGGCTATGCGAACGAATCTGCGTGGGCACGTGGACAGGCTTGGGGTTTATACGGCTATACCTTATGTTATCGCTATACCAAAAATTTGGCTTATTTAGCACAAGCTGATGGCATTGCAGGTTTTATATTAAGCAATAAAATTACCCCAGCTGATGGTATTCCTTATTGGGATTACAACGACCCAGCTATTCCAAACACATCTAGAGATGCTTCAGCTGCGGCAATTATAGCTTCTTCTCTATACGAACTAGCAAAATATAGTAAGCAAGGTGCTGAATATAAAGCAGCTGCTGATAAAATTTTAGTTTCTTTAAGCACGTTGTATATCAGCAAGCCAGGCACAAACTACGGGTTTCTCTTAGAACATAGCACGGGTCATCACCCTGCTAAATCTGAAATTGATGTACCAATCAATTATGCAGATTATTACTATTTAGAGGCACTTTTAAGACATCAGAATTTTAAAAAATAGACACCTATGAATTTTTTTTTTAAATACTCAATAATTTTACTAGGCTTAACTACTCCAGTTTTAGCACAAGATAGTTTGGATTTTACACAGAAGGTAGCGGTTCGTAAAGTATTAAAAAATTCGTCTGTAAATGCTTCATTTACGCCTTATGGAGAATTTTCTACACGTACATTGGCCAGTTTAAGTGGGTTTAAAACAAAAAAAGTTAAAACGAGTTTGTATGGCGGTCGATTAGATAAAAAAGAGAAAGCCACAGGGTTTTATTACACTAAAAAAATTAATGGGCGTTGGTGGGCTATTGATCCCGATGGGTATTATTTTATTCATAATGCGATGAATGCGTTGAGTATGGGTAACTCTGATCGTAATAAAGCTGCATTTGCTACGCTTTATGGCACTGAAATCAGTTGGATCACCAAAACCCAGCGAATGCTTAAAAATAATGGCTTCAATGGTACAGGTGCATGGTCTAATACTAAAGTGCTTACCCAATCGCCTTTACAAAAAACCAAGCCTTTGGCTTATACCATTAACCTCGATTTTATGAGTGCCTATGGAGATAAAAGAGGGGGTACCTATCAAGTTCCCGGACATAAGGGCTATCCAAACAACGTAATTTTTGTTTTCGATCTTGATTTTGAAACTTTCGCCGATCAACATGCTAAGAAATTGATGGCAAATCAGAACGATCCAAATTTGTTCGGTTACTTTTCGGACAACGAAATGCCTTTAGGTATTAAAAACTTAGATGGCTACCTCACTTTACCAAATCAGGAAGACCCGGGTTATTTGGTGGCAAAAAAATGGATAGATGAGAGAGGTATAAAATCTAATGCTATTACCGATACCGATAGATTGGCTTTTTTAAGTATAGTTGCTGAAAAATATTTTTCCATTGTTGCAAAAGCAATAAAAAAATACGACCCTAATCATATGTATTTGGGCTGTAGATTTCATGGTCAACAAGGTAATTTGGCCGAGCTATGGAAAGTTGGTGGGAAATATATTGATGCCATTTCCATGAATTATTATAACGCGTGGACACCAGACCAAAAGCTGATGGCAAAATGGGAAAGCTGGTCGGGCAAACCTTTTATTATCACCGAATGGTATGTAAAAGGAGATGACTCAGGTTTAGAAAATACTGCAGGCGCAGGTTGGGTAGTTAAAACTCAGTTAGACAGAGGGTTATTTTATCAGAACTTTACCTTAAGTTTAATTGAATCGAAGAATTGTGTGGGTTGGCATTGGTTTAAATATATGGATAACGACCCTTTACAAAAAGGGGCTGAACCCTCTAATACGAATGCAAATAAGGGGGTGACTAACAATAATTACGAACTATATACTCCATTAATGGACAAGATGAAAGCGTTAAATTTTCAAATGTATCCCCTAACTGATTTTTTCGATAAGAAGAAGAAATGAGATCATGCCTAAATTTATCTTATAACGGAAGAAACAATGAGGGTTATGCACCCAATGGAATGCCCTCGAGGCCCGGGGATGATAAATTATGTTGTCTGATGACAAAGTAGCCTCGGGATGATAAGAAATACACTATAAATAAGAAATATGAAAATATACCAAAACCTAACTCTGGCGCTCTTCTTGAGCTTCTCTTTAGGTTGCGCCAAAAAGGAACAAACCGCTATTAACCCTCCATTGGTTCCCTCGCCAACGACAACAGGTTCGTTAAAAGACATGCCTTTTCCTTTCGGAGCGGCGGTTAATGTGTCGTTACTGCGAAACAATGTACAATATAAAGAATTGGTAATCAAAGAATTTAGTAGCATCACTGCCGAAAATGCAATGAAATTTAACGCATTGCATCCTTCAGAAACCACGTATAGTTATACAGATGCTGATGAAATCGTAGCTTTAGCACAAGCAAATGGTAAGCGCGTTCATGGTCATACCTTAAACTGGTATAAATCGCTCCCTACATGGGTAACCAATTTTCAGGGCGATACCCAAGCATGGGAAAATTTATTAAAAATGCATATCCAAACTGTAGTTGGTCATTTTAAAGGTAAAGTGGCATCGTGGGACGTAGTAAACGAGGCATTCGAAGACGATGGTACGTATCGCAATAGCATTTGGGTGCAAAAATTAGGTGCCGATTATATTGCACGTGCTTTTCAATACGCTAATCAAGCCGATCCAGATGCATTGTTGTTTTATAATGATTACGGACACGAGTACAATGCGATAAAACGTACTGCCATATTAAATTTGGTGAACAACTTAAAAAGTAGAGGTATACCTATCCATGGTGTGGGCATGCAAATGCATACACGTTATAATCAAACTGATGCAAACATTACTTCAGCAATTACTTCAGTTGCTGCCACAGGATTAAAAGTTCACATCTCAGAATTGGACGTTGTGCTAAATCCAGATAACGTAGCTACTTTAAGTTACACCACAAGCTTAGCCGATCTGCAAGCAGCGAAGTATAAATCTATCGTAAAAACCTATTACAGTATTCCGAAAGCCCAGCAATTTGGAATAACTACTTGGAATGTAACCGATGCTGATAGTTGGATTCCCACAACATATAGCAGACCAGATTGGCCGCTTCCATTCGACCGTAATTATGTACGTAAAGCGGCTTATCAAGGAATATTGGATGGGGTTAAGTAAGGTTCATAGGTTGTGGGGTTCGATGCATAATCAATTAGTTAAAAATAACCTTTGCGCTTTTTGTGTGCTTTGCGGTTAAAAAGTATTGAACCATTAAGGGGTTTAGGGTAAAACACAAAAGACTTATACTTTCTAAGCTGCCTTAAACTGTAAAAACAAAAACCTTAACGGGTTAAAAAACAATTTATGAAGAAAATTAACAGCCTCATCCTAATTTTAAGCCTCGGATTGGCATCAAGCGTTAGCGCACAAAAGAAAACCATCGATCAACGCGTAGATTCGGTAATGAAACTCATGACCTTGAAAGAGAAAGTTGGCCAACTGAATCAATATTCGGGCAGGGAAGTAACAGGCCCATCGAGCGATCGTAAAAACTATCTCTTAAATGACATTAAAAATGGCATGGTAGGGTCAATGTTAAATGTAAAAGGGGTGAAGGATACCCGCGAAATTCAAGCAATTGCACTGCAATCGCGCTTAAAAATTCCGATGTTATTTAGTTTAGATGTAATTCATGGTTATAAAACCGTTTTCCCTATCCCTTTGGCCGAGTCGGCCTCGTGGGATATTGATGCCATTCGCGCTACGGCACATGTTGCAGCAGCAGAAGCGGCGGCTTCGGGCATTCATTGGACATTTGCCCCCATGGTTGACATTGCCCGCGATCCACGATGGGGTAGAGTAATGGAAGGAGCCGGTGAGGATACATATTTAGGTTCAGTTATCGCAAGAGCACGTGTTTTAGGCTTTCAGGGCAATAAACTAGGTGCGGTTGACGGAATTATGGCTTGCGCTAAGCATTTTGCAGCTTATGGCGCCTCAATGGCTGGTAGAGACTATAACCCGGTTGATATGAGTGAACAGCAGTTACACGAAATCTACTTACCTCCTTTTAAGGCAGCAGCCGACGCGGGTGTAGCTACATTTATGAATTCGTTTAACACGCTAAATGGTATTCCTGCAACTGGAAATTCCTATTTACAGCGCGATATTTTGAAAGGCGCTTGGGGTTATAAAGGTTTTGTAGTGAGCGATTGGGGCTCGATAAAAGAAATGTTGCCTTGGGGATTTGCCACTGATTTAAACGAAGCCGCGAAATTTGCCATTGAGGCGGGTAGCGATATGGACATGGAGAGCGAAGCTTACAAGAAAGAACTCGAGAGTTTAATTAAAAGCGGGAACGTAAATGTGAAGGTGGCAGACGATGCAGTGCGGAGAATTCTATACAAAAAGTTCGAATTGGGTTTGTTCGACGATCCATATAAATTCTCTGATGAAAAACGGGAAGCGAAAGTAATGAACGACCCTTCGTATCAGAAAATTGCTTTAGCTGCGGCTCAAAAATCCATCGTTCTGCTTAAAAATAAGGCAAATATCTTGCCTTTGCAGAAAAGTATGCAACGAATTGCCTTAATTGGCCCGCTGGTAAATGCAAAAAGAGATCAGGCGGGTAGTTGGGTGGTTTATGCCGATACGGCGAATATCGTGAGTGTGAACGAAGGCATGCGTGCTAAATTCGGCAATGCGCAATTTAGCTATTCCGAAGGCACTTCCATTACCGATACAAGCACGGTAGGTTTTAATATGGCCATTACCACCGCTAAAAATGCAGATGTAGTGGTAATGGTATTGGGCGAAAACTGGGACATGAGCGGCGAATCGAAGTCACGCACCGATATTAGTCTCCCTGGCAAGCAAGAAGAACTATTTAATGCCATTAAAGCAACAGGTAAGCCTGTAGTGGTGGTAATGATGGCAGGCCGACCGTTGGTTTTTAATAATATTGCCGATAAGGCCGATGCCATTGTGTATGCTTGGTTTTTAGGCGATCAAGGTGGGAATGCCATTGCCGATGTGTTAAGTGGCGATTATAATCCGTCTGGCAAGTTGCCAATGAGTTTTCCGCGTAATGTGGGTCAAATTCCTATTTTTTATAATCATTATAATACGGGGCGACCAGTTACAAAATCTAACGATATTCGCTATAAATCGGCCTATATCGATTCGCCAAACGATCCACGTTTTGCATTTGGCTATGGACTAAGCTACACTTCTTTTGCATACAGCGATTTAAAATTAGCGCAGGCTAGCGTAATTAAAGGGCAGACGATGAAGTTAAGTTTTACATTAACCAATACAGGTAAAGTAACTGGAGAAGAGGTAGCTCAATTGTATATTCAAGATAAAGTAGCTTCGCTGGTGAGGCCCGTAAAAGAATTAAAAGATTTTGCCAAGGTGAAGTTAAATTCAGGCGAAAGTAAAGTAATCAACTTTGAATTAACACCTGCTAAATTAGCTTTCTATAAAGAAAAATTTGGGTGGATTACTGAGCCAGGAATATTTAAAGTAATGATTGGCGGATCTTCTGACGAGATTAAGCTAGAAGGGGATTTTAAATTACGCTAACGTTTACGTAACTATTTTTGTGTGAATTTTATTTTTCAGCTATCTTAGGCGATGCTTATTTAAGCACTCTGTTTTGATACTAAATACTTGATACTGAAAAATGAATAAACTCGAACAAACTTGGCGCTGGTATGGCCCGATAGATCCGGTAAGCCTACAAGATGTTAAGCAATCAGGTGCTACAGGCATTGTAAGTGCTTTACACTATATTCCACACGGCGATGTATGGCCACTGGCTGATATCAAAGAACGCAAAGCCATTATCGAAGCGGCGGGTTTAACTTGGTCGGTAGTAGAAAGTGTGCCTGTGCACGAAGCGATTAAAACCCGTAGGGCAGATGCTGAAAAGTATTTAGAAAATTACAATGTTTCCTTAAAGAATTTGGCCGAATGCGGTTTAAAAACCATCTGTTATAATTTTATGCCAGTATTAGACTGGACTCGTACGCAGTTAGATTTAACCATGACCGATGGTTCTAAAGCCTTGTATTTTAACTGGACGGATTTAGCCATCTTCGATCTTTATATTTTTAAACGCGAAGGAGCGGCTGCCGATTATGATGCCAATATTTTAGCAAAGGCTGAGGCGAAATTTGCGAAAATGACGGCTGAGGAGTTAAGCGAACTTCGTGTTAATATATTGATGGGCATTCCGAACGAAAAGGAAATCGAAATTGAGACGTTACGCGCAAGCATAAACGAATATAAGGAGATTGGCAGAGAAGGATTAAAATCAAACTTAGCGTGGTTTTTAAATGGTATTGCCAAAACCTGTACCTCGAACGGTATCAAAATGACCATTCATCCCGACGATCCACCTTACTCTATTTTAGGGTTGCCGCGTATTGCGAGTACAAAATCCGATTTAGTTGATATTTTACGAAGCGTAGATCAGGAATTTAATGGTATTTGCTATTGCACAGGTTCTTTAGGGGCTGGAATGGATAATAATCTAGTCGAAATTTTTGAAGCGGTGAAAGAACGAGTTTATTTTCTGCATTTGAGGAATGTAACGAAAGACGAAGAAGGTAATTTCTACGAGGCAGATCACTTAGGTGGTGATGTGAATATGTATGAGGTGATGAAGGTAGTAACATCCGAAAATGCAAAGCGATCAACGCCAATGCCTTTCCGACCAGATCATGGCCATCAAATGCTTGATGATTTGAATAAAGTAACCAATCCGGGTTATTCGGCTATTGGTCGGTTACGCGGCTTGGCCGAGTTAAGAGGTTTGGAGATTGGGGTAACGGGGAATTACTAGTAACATTTTTCAAAAAATACTTCAAATATTACATTAGAAGTTATATCTTTGCAACGTTAACAAAAAATGGTCATTTATGATCATTTCTTGTTTGATACGCATCCATAGCTCAGCTGGATAGAGCAACGGTTTTCTAAACCGTAGGTCATAGGTTCGAATCCTATTGGGTGTACTTTGAAGACTCGAGGGCATTTTTCGGCCCTCGTTTTTGTTTTAAGATCCTACAACTCGTTGTTAATCTGATAAATAAGGTGCATTGCTTGGTTGTTTTTGTGGCTCGTAAAGCCTCATTCTAAAAAACTAGTTTTTCTGGAAATAAAAAATTTTTCTTTTTTTCTCAATATCTGCCTCTATGTACATCAGATACAGTTTTTTGAGGTTTTCAACCACATGGTAGATTAATCCACTCGCATTCGAATAATCACTCATTTTATGCTGGTTTTTTGCAAGGCCCGCCTCTAGTCTAATTAGGTTATCCTCTGCGTTTTTCTTCATTTTTTTAAAGTCATCAGACTCGATGTCGCCATTCAATAGCAATTCCCTCCCCTTTGTAATCTTGTTGTCCTGTCCCGTGATCTTGGAGATAATTTCCATTTTTTGCTTAAGGTCTTGTTGTTCCCCATCTCTAAAAAAAGTATATTCTCTGTGCTGTCAAACATTTTGTGCTTTACTTCTGTTGAAAGGGAATATCACAATCTCATTTTATCATGGAAATAATAAAACCAATAGCTTTCCCATTAGCTAACAAGACCGTAGTGATTACTGGTGCATCTAGTGGAGTTGGTCTAGCAACCGCAGAAGTGTTCGCAAAAGCTGGTTGTAATCTGGTCCTGGCCTCAAGGGGCAAAGAGGCACTTGGTAAAGCGGTGGAGTGTTGCCAAGGTTTTGGAGCGATGACTTCTGGGATCCCAACGGATATGTCCGACTATGAGCAGGTACAGCACCTAGTTAATCAGGCTTTGATGCCAACTGGAAAAATTGATTTTTGGGTGAACAATGCTGGGGTGATGGCAAGCGGAAAGTTTGAGGAAATCCCGATAAAGGTCAGCCATCAGGTGGTAAAGACTAATCTTTTTGGCTATATGAATGCAGCACATTTGGTGATTCCAATCTTCAAACAGCAGGGTTACGGTGTACTGATCAACAATGTTTCCATTGGCGGATTTATGCCAGCGCCCTACAGCGCGGTGTATTCGGCGACCAAGTTTGGGATCAAGGGTATGATGGAATGTTTGCAGGGAGAATTATCAGATGAACCCAATATCCATATCTGCAACCTTTATCCGCAGATCCAGCGGTCAACGGGCAACATGCATTCGGCAAAATATTCTGGGTTGGACTTTAAGATTCCGCCATTTGCGGCAGATCCCAGGGATACTGCCCAGCAGTTATTAAACTTGGCGCTAAGACCACAAAAGGACAAATTTCCGGATTTCACTTCCTGGGGTCTAAAAACCATGCATAGCCTGTTTCCTAAGGTACTGGTCAACATGGCTTCTGCTGGAATGCGCCTGCTAATGGAAATGAAAGATGGAGAACCGACCAGCGGTAACGTACTTGAGCCTTCAAAAGCTCCGCATGAAATCTATGGAGAAAGCTTGTTTCCTGTTCCATCTGGGAAAACCAAATTGGCGCTGGGTGTGGGATTGGTTTTAGGTATGGGACTTTTGCTGCTTTCTGGAAAGCGAGATTAGCTAAAATGTACTAAACAAAGGGAGAGGAGATTTTTGGTATTGTTGATGATTCGGTGGTTTCGGTCTGATCCGCCTGTAGGTTGACAGTTTTGGAATAAACCTCATTCCATATGAAAGAAAAGATGCTGAGAACGCCGCACTTAATTCTGTTGTTTGTTCATCAAGGTTGGGATAGCCTATTGATAAATAAGTATGAAAGGGTTTAAGCCATATACCCCAATTATCGGCCTCACTTTACCAGAAATGGGCCAAGTATTCCTTTTTTAATTTTTGCCATACTGTTGCTATTTAATAGCGTATAATAGAAGGTATTACTCCCCAATAGAAACAATACTAATATAGATGTATTATTCTGGTACTGTTTGATATTTGTTTATATTAGTACAAACCCAACCCAAATTAAACCTAAAGAAAAGTCATAAATGTATTAGCCAGTGCTGCCCAGTCTATTCTTCTCCTTCTTTCCTTTAAGTATATCTACCTCGCTTTACACAAAAGGGGATAAAATTAAACCAACAAATAAAATACGCACCAAGTTTTGGACTCTGCAGATTGATTGTCTATTTTGCCGTCATACAATTTAGATAAATATGGCTTCGGGTTTCTTTGCGATTTTAGATGATATAGCGGTTTTAATGGACGATGTGGCGATGGCTGCAAAAATAGCAACAAAAAAAACGGCGGGCATATTGGGAGATGATTTGGCAGTAAATGCTGAGAAAGCAACTGGTTTTCTTTCGTCGAGGGAAATTCCGGTGCTTTGGGCAATTACCAAAGGTTCTTTTATCAATAAGTTAATTATTGTTCCAGTTGCATTGTTGTTAAATATATTTTTTCCAGTAGCGATTAAGGTTATTTTAATTCTTGGAGGATTTTATCTGGCCTACGAGGGAGTAGAAAAAATAGTTGAATACTTTTTCCATCAATCTAAACCGGTTCATAAAGCGGCGACCGAAGTTATTCAAGATGATATGGCTGCTGAAAGGGCAAAAGTAAAATCAGCCGTAACCACCGATTTCATCTTGTCGGTAGAAATTGTAATTATTGCTTTAGGAACTGTACTCGAAAGTAGCATGACTTTACAAATACTAACGGTATCGGTAGTCGCGCTTTTGGCAACAATTGGAGTTTATGGTATAGTTGCACTCATTGTTAGGATGGATGATGCTGGATACAGATTAATTAAGTACGCCAAAGAAAAGAGCATCCTTTCTCATGTTGGCAACATTCTCGTTAAATCACTACCTGTGATTATTAAACTGTTGAGTGTGGTAGGAACAATTGCACTAATTTTAGTTTCTGGTGGTATTTTTGCACATAACATTGCGTATTTACACGATTTGTATCCTGCATTGAATTCGATGGTAAAGGAGTTTGTAATCGGACTAATTGCCGGATTACTTCTGGTTGCAGTAATGGCTTTTGTAAAAAAAATCATTTCTACATTTAAAAAATAAAAGTATGCAGTAGATACTTTTCTATCTCTTTAGTATTATGTACTTTACTGCCTTTAATGGGGCATGATTTTTGGATTTTCCGAATCCTAAAGCAGAAAGGCTAAATGAGCAGCCAGTTGCAGATCTTACACATTTAGAACTGGCAGAAGAAAAGGTAAATAAATAGAATCTCATTAGATAATTACCTCAGAAAAAAATTAACTTTGTACTACCAACACTTCATAATATGAGAAAATTTCTTTTTTCAGCTTACTTGTCGCTGATTTTTTTGAGTACCGCTTTTGGCCAACAACTTAAATCTCCGGATGGAAAATTTTTAATGGATTTTATTTTGAAAGCAGATGGTAGTCCCTCATATCAGCTAAGATATAAAGATCAACCCATCATAAAACTTAGTAAATTGGGATTTGAACTAAAAGATAAAGGGTTAAAAACAAATTCATTGTACGACGGCTTTAATATTTTTAGTACAAAAACTTCAACTTTTGATGAAACATGGCAGCCAGTTTGGGGCGAAGAAAAAGATATCAGGAATAACTACAATGAATTGGTAGTAAATTTATTACAAAAAGCAACCGATCGTACAATGGTAATCAAGTTCCGTTTGTTTAATGATGGATTGGGATTCAGATATGAATTTCCACAGCAAAAAAACCTAGTATATTTTGTGATTAAAGAAGAAAAATCAGAATTTGCAATGGCAGGAGACCATACTGCTTTTTGGCTTCCTGGCGATTATGATACACAAGAATACGATTATACTACCTCTAAACTTTCTGAAATAAGAGGCCTAATGAAAACGGCAGTTACGCAGAATGCTTCTCAACATCCATTCTCGCCTACAGGGGTTCAAACTTCTTTGATGATGAAAACCAATAACGGTTTGTTCATCAATATCCATGAAGCAGCATTAATAAACTACGCCTGCATGAGCTTAGATTTAGATGATAAAAATTTCGTCTTTCAATCTCATCTTACGCCAGATTTGCTAGGGGACAAGGGAAACATGCAAGCACCAAGTTTTTCGCCTTGGCGTACCATTATTGCAAGTAATGATGCCCGAGATATTCTTGCCTCAAAAATGACCTATAACTTAAATGAACCCAGCAAAATCGAAGATACTTCATGGATTAAACCGATAAAATATGTAGGGGTTTGGTGGGAAATGATTACGGGTAAAAGTTCATGGTCTTATACGGATGAACTTGCCGCAATACAATTGGGTGTTACCGATTACAACAAGCTGAAGCCAAATGGTAAACATGGGGCTACAACCCTTAACGTGAAAAAGTATATTGATTTTGCAGCACAGAATGGTTTTGGAGGAGTATTAGTTGAAGGTTGGAATGTGGGATGGGAAGATTGGTTTGGAAATGCTAAAGATTACGTGTTTGATTTCGTTACACCCTATCCTGATTTTAATGTTCAGCAAGTTAAGGATTATGCAAAATCAAAAGGGATTAAAATGATGATGCACCACGAAACTTCAGGATCTATTCGTAACTACGAAAGGTACTTGGATACGGCCTACAAATTTATGAAGCAGAATGGATATGATGCGGTAAAAAGTGGCTATGTTGGTAACATTCTTCCTAACGGAAACAATCATTATAGCCAATGGACCATAAATCATTACCAATATGCGATAGAGAAGGCAGCAAAATATAAAATTATGGTAAATGCACATGAGGCGGTAAGGCCAACGGGTATTGCAAGAACATATCCAAATCTCATTGGAAATGAATCTGCAAGAGGAACCGAGTACCAAGCTTTTGGCGGGTCTAAACCTAATCACGTTACCATTTTACCATTTACACGTCTTCTTGGTGGCCCAATGGATTACACGCCAGGTATTTTTGAAATGGACATTAGTAAGATAAATCCTAGTAATAATTCACATGTAAACAGTACCATTGCTAATCAGTTGGCACTTTATTTAACCATGTACAGCCCTTTGCAAATGGCAGCCGATTTGCCCGAAAACTACAATAAATTTTCAGATGCCTTTCAGTTTATAAAAGATGTGGCTATTGACTGGGAAACGAGCAAATACATAGAGGCAGAGCCGGGTCAGTTTATTACGGTAGCACGTAAAGCAAAAGGTACTGGAAAGTGGTTTTTAGGTAGTGTTAATGGTGATAAACCACGTATTGCAACCTTTAATCTAGATTTTTTAGATGCAAAAAAAACCTATACTGCCACCATTTATGCCGATGCAAAAGATGCACATTATAAAACAAATCCTCAGGCTTATGTAATCAGCAAAATGGTGGTCACAAACAAAACCAAAATTGCACAATTTTCGGCACCTGGTGGTGGTTTTGCGATTAGTTTTGTAGAATCAAATCCATTGCAAAATAAATGATTGTCAGTCTTATCAAACTTTTGTGCGATCAAGAACTACCTATAGAATTAAAAATGCCACAAATTATTTAAGTAAACTAAAGTGAGCCTACGCTTTCGAAATTATTAGATAACAATTAATTTATGTTAACACAAAATAAAATTTGATTTGTGCTAAATTTTTGTCATTAACTTGAATTTGTAAAATAATTGGGTGATTGATCTCTAATTATCTTTAACCTGATTCGTTGTCCTTTAATAAAATTATTTTATAGTAAAACAAAATGTAATTAATCTGTTTTATCTTTATCGCTAGATGAAGAAAAATGATGATTTCATTAATACGCAGTTAGATTATAGTAAACTTGCGCCGATTCTTAAGGTCGACAAAGCCGCAATCCTACCGCTAGCTAATCATCACCAAACTGAAATGTTGCTCATTTTTAGTCGACACCGTTACTACAGGCATTTGGTT
This sequence comes from Pedobacter sp., assembly GCA_014377775.1. GTDB lineage: Bacteria > Bacteroidota > Bacteroidia > Sphingobacteriales > Sphingobacteriaceae > Pedobacter. Next base: position 30,866 of record JACMOW010000173.1, read on the forward strand.
ATCGAGCTGGCAACGGCCAAACGTACTCAAAATGGGAAACTCAAAAATCCTCTTACTTTTCTCGATTCGCTAGATTTGGTGTGGAAGACAGAAAAACAGCTGGAGCTTAAATTTTTTACTGGTGTATCTCGGTTCAAGAATAATTATGAGGGCAAAGTGGCGTCAGATTTAGATGCACTAAAAGCCATTATAAAAAATCCATTGAACCTCCACTTTTACGTACATGATGAAAAGGAATCGTCAACCGTTAATGCCAGTTCACTTGTTGCTAAAAAAATCTCCAATTTAAAGCTAAATCTTGAGCTTTCGGTAGACGAAAGGGGTGATAATTTTGAGGTTTCAGGGCTGCTACATCTTAATGGTATAGCTTCTGCTATAGAAGATGTTCAACTCCGTTACCACTACTTTATTGAGGTTAAAAATCACTTGTACCTGATCGATAATCCTTATTTTTTGAGTGCGATAGATTTCTTTAAGCAACATCAAAATAACTTGGTGATTGATCGGTTTGAGTACGAAGAATTCCAGCAAAATATCTTATCAAAACTGGAAGAGAAGATCAAGATTAACTATTCCTATTTAAAAAGGGCTACAAAAAAGCAGCGAATTGAGCAGGGCTTTGATCTAGATAATGAACAAATCATTTATCTTTCCGAATCCGAAGATTTTGTGCTCATTACTCCTGTTATTCGCTATGGTAACTTAGAAATACCCGTTATTTCTCAGAAACAAATTCTATCTAAGGATAAAAGAGGGCAGTTATTTACGCTTGCGCGTGATGAAGAAAGAGAACTCCAATTCATTACCACGATCGCAAAAATGCACCCATATTTTATGGAGCAAGCTGGTGAGTTTTTTGATCAAAGGCATGCCGATTGTTTTTACATGCACCGCAAGCATTTTTTGGAGTCGGATTGGTTTCTGGCAGCATTCGAAACGTGGAGGAGTAAAGGGATCGCTATTTTGGGATTTAACGAGTTAAAGAACAATAAACTTAGTTCATATAATGCCCAAATCTCTATCAACGTAATTAGTGGTGTAGATTGGTTCGAAACTGCCATAAAAGTGAAATTTAATAAACAAACTGTTTCCTTAAAGCATCTTCATAAATCAATTAGAAACAAAAGCAAGTTTGTGCAATTGGATGACGGCACAATGGGGATTTTGCCAGATAAATGGTTGGAAAAGTTTGAAGGCTATTTTGGAGCAGGAGACATTGTAGCTGATTTGCTGCATACCCCAAATATTAATTATGCAGCCGTAGAAGAACTGTATGAAGAAGAGCTTCTTGATTTGGAAACGAGGGAGCGATTAAAACTTTATCGATCCAAGCTATCGGATTTCGAAGCCATACAAAATATCGAAGTTCCGAAGGAACTGAATGCTACTTTGCGCGGCTATCAGAAGGAAGGACTAAACTGGCTTAATTTTTTAGATGGTTTTAATTTTGGTGGTTGCCTTGCTGATGATATGGGGTTAGGTAAAACGATCCAAATATTAGCTTTTATGCTGTTGCAGCGAGAAAGGGTTAGTCAGAATACCAACTTAGTAGTGGTGCCTGCCTCATTGGTGTTTAATTGGCAACAGGAAATAAAGAAGTTTGCACCCACGTTAAAAATGCTAACGGTTTATGGTTCAGATCGTGCAAAGTCGATTGCCGATTTCGATCGTTATGAGGTGGTGCTCACGTCATATGGAACTTTACTTTCTGATATTAGTCTACTTAAAAATTATCGATTTAATTATATCTTTCTTGATGAATCGCAAACCATTAAGAATCCAGATTCGCAGCGTTATAAGGCTGTTAGGCTGCTTAGGTCGCGCAACAAGGTGGTGATGACTGGTACGCCAATTGAAAACAACACTTTTGATTTATACGGGCAATTTTCTTTTGCGTGTCCAGGACTGCTAGGCAGTAGAGAACAATTTAAACAGTTGTACTCCGTTCCAATTGATCAATTTAAAGACAGTAGGCGTGCCGATGATTTACATAAGCGAATACATCCTTTCTTACTTAGGCGAACCAAAGAGCAGGTGGCTAGCGAACTTCCCGATAAAACAGAGATGGTAATTTATTGTGAGATGGGACTGCAGCAACGTGAAATTTATGAGAGCTGCCGAACTGAGATTAGGGATTATTTGATGGGTTCAGCTGAAGATGAACTTACCAAAAGTAGCATGCATGTATTACAGGGCATCACTAAATTGAGGCAGATTTGCAATTCTCCGGCTATATTAAGCAAAGAAAAATACTTTGGAGAAGCCTCAGCAAAAATGGATGTGTTGATAGAGCAGATCGAAAGCAAATCGCGACACCATAAAATTCTGGTGTTTTCGCAGTTTGTAAGTATGCTCGATCTTGTAAAAGTAGAATTAGTAGCACGCAAGATTGAATTTAGTTACCTCACGGGTCAAACCAAGGATAGAGCTGCCGCAGTTGGTTCCTTTCAGAATCACCCAGAAGTAAGGGTATTTTTGATCAGCCTAAAGGCAGGAGGAGTAGGGCTTAATCTAACTCAGGCAGATTATGTTTATTTAATTGATCCATGGTGGAATCCTGCGGTAGAAAACCAAGCGATCGATAGGGCATATCGTATAGGGCAACATAAAAATGTAATGGCCATTCGTTTAATCTGTCCAGATACCATTGAAGAAAAAATCATGCTGATGCAGGAAAATAAGAAAGAAATTGCGAGTGGTCTAATAAAAACAGAAGCATCTATTTTTAAATCGCTAACGAAGAAAGATTTGTTGGATTTGATATAGGCCATATTTTTTGCTGAGTAATGCTTAATTTAGCTAAACACACAAAAAAAATAATTAGGAAACCTTTAAATTTTCTATGTTTTTTGGGCATCTGCATGTTCTTGTCTACATGTTCTATTAGTGGTCCAACGTATTTTGGGGCCAGTTATCCGCCAACGGATACCGTTCAAATTTTTTATGATACCAAAGATATTGGACGACCTTATAAAGTGATTGGTCGTATGGTTGCGCCAACTAGCGGTTCTGAACGAGGTAATGAAATAACGAAATTGCGTTTAATAGCGAGAGCAAAAAAGGCAGGGGCTAATGCAATTGTGTTCTCTGATATTATTTGGCAAACCCATGAAGGCACGTTGCCTGATGATCTTTTTATAAAAGCAGAAGCTATATTGTTTACAGAAAAATAATTTAATTTGGTAAATCCGCCTTAAATATCTGAATAATCAGTAGGGTACAAAAACTTGGCGTCGTTTTTTGAGACATTATTTTTGTAATTGGGCATAGTGGAAAGTTCCTTCCAATAGGCATCCGCTCCAAAAGCTTTCCAATGCGCATCTCGATCTACTTTATTTTCAAATGTAGTTAAATACATTAAATTAGGCATTCTGCTACCTGCAACAACTTCTCCATAAAAAACAGCATTAAAACCTAAACGTTTAAATAAGCCAATTTCATTGCCTTTATTAAACATTTCTATTTTATTTTTAGCAAGAGCTTCTGTATAGCTTTCGTAACTTCTTAATTCGTAAATACGCGTTTTATTGGGGGAGCTAAGTGTCGGCATTGTAAATTTTGGATGCCCGTTAAAAGCATTCATTAAAATGATTTCTATTCTTTCATATGGCGGATTAGAATAGATAGCGTCAAGGTAACTTTTCCCAGCAATAAGGTAATCTTTGTCATTAGCTAGCTTCTTCGAAAGTTTATTCAAATCTTTGTATGAACGGAAAGGGATGAAAACATAAATTAACTTTTCTTCAGCAGAAACAATTGGCTTAAACACGCCCACTTTGTCGATTCCTGCCTTGTGCAATGCCGGTAAATAAGCTTTTGTTAAAAATTCGTCAATCTTATCTTCCTGTTGTGCTGTTTTGATATGATATATTTTTAACTGATAAAATTCTTTTTGCGCAGATAAAGCTGATACGCTTAAAGTTAAAATACAGAAGAGGGAAAAGCTGATGCAGTTAATTTTCAACATGAGAAAAAATTAAGCTTAAATGTACTAATTTTGTTGTTTAAAAGAAAATACCTATGAATATCGAAAAAGCCATTTTAGCAGGCGGTTGCTTTTGGGGAGTTGAAGAATTATTTCGTCATTATCCAGGTGTAATTTCAACAGTGGTTGGTTATACTGGTGGAGATGTAACTAATGCAACTTACCGAGACCACGGAACACATGCCGAGGGTATTGAAATTACTTTCAACCCATCAACATTAACTTATCGTAAATTACTTGAATATTTTTTCCAGATACACGATCCAACTACACGCAACAGACAGGGAAACGATATCGGTATCTCTTATCGTTCTGCCATTTTTTTTGTGGATGAAATACAACGTGAAACGGCTAAAACCCTAATCTCCGAAATGGAAGCTTCAGGTGTATGGCCGGGAAACATCGTAACCGAGGTAGTTCCAGCAGGTGATTTTTGGAATGCAGAAGAAGAGCATCAAAATTACTTACAGAAGCAGCCGTACGGCTATACTTGCCATTTTGAACGACCAGATTGGAAACTAAGTTAATAGATTATGTCATCCAGCGTACGATCGAAGGGTCTGAATTTTAAATAAAATACAAATATTACTTTTTATTCAATAATATTTCGTATATTTGTACTTTATTTAAAAAAAAATATAATGCAACAAGGAACAGTAAAATTTTTCAATGAAACAAAAGGTTTTGGATTCATCACACCAGCAAATGGCGATGCCGAAATTTTTGTACACGTATCAGGTTTAATCGATAGCATTCGTGAGAATGACTCAGTAAGCTATGATGTAGAGCAAGGCAAAAAAGGCCTAAACGCAGTTAATGTTAAGATAGACTAAGAGATTATCCTTCATAAATTGAGAGTCCCGATGAAAATCGGGATTTTTTTTTGCAAAAATATGTACCGTTTAAATTATAATTTAAACGGTACATACAAGGCCACTTCAAATGTACCCCCAGTTAACCCTCGTATTTCTGATGGTTCATTGTTATATAAACAATGTATTTTAAAGTTTCGACGGTAATCATAACCAAAACCTAAAGTTGTGCTTCTATTCGTATGATAAAGAACAGAGAAATCAATCGATTTGTTAAAAGCAATTTTTAATCCAGCGTCGAAATAATCTGACAAGCCATTAATCTGCCTGTAGCCTCCTAGAATATTAAACGTGAAGTTTTCTTTATTTTCGATAACATAATTAGCTAATAAAGTTATGCCCGCACGATCCACAGATTTTAAACCATTGGTCTTCCTTAGATTTCGATTTAGATTGTACAAAGAAGCTTGTATTTCAAATGATTTGAAAGTAAAAGTAGTTCCAAATCCAGCCCTAAGAATATCTTGGTGACTGTCTCCAAAAGTGAGTAAACTAGGGTCTATAGTTTTGTTTGGAGTAATCGACTCGTCGTAAATCAAGTCTTCACTTAAATACCCAGCAGAAATACCAAATCTAATAGATATATCATTCGTAAAGGGCACTAAATAACTATAGGATCCTATAACCGATGTTCTACTAAGTAGTCCAGCTTTATCATTAAATAATAATAAACCAAGCCCCATTCTTTTATTAATTGGGGTATTTACTGTAACAGTATAAATTTGTGGAGAGCCAGGTAGTTTATTCCATTGAGAATTAAAATTTGCTGAAAAGATGCTGGTAGAATCTGATCCAGCTTTTGCGCTATTGAATAAAAAAGAATTTTCAAAAAATTGACTTTTTAATGGATTAATTTGAGCCATTAATTTAGTAATGGGCGCTGATATTAAAATGATACCAATAAATAGTATGCTAATGTTTTTCATATTTATCTAACAATTGTAATAAATCCTTTTCTTGTAATTGTTTTCTTATCCAAAAAGCTGATGGTGTAATAATAGGTGCCTTCCTCTAACAAATTTCCATTCACTCTACCATCCCAATTATTATCATAATTTCTAACAGTAAAGAGAATTCTACCTGATCTATCAAATATTTTAAGAATATGGTCGGGTAAAGATTTGATGTCATCAATAACCCAAAAATCATTAACACCATCACCATTTGGAGAAAATACATTAGGAAGTGGTGGTATATCCTCTTTTACAACAATAGTGATTTGTGCCGTACTACTACATCCATTTGCATTAAAAGCAGTAACAGTATAGGTTGTTGTTAATAATGGTTTAACTGTTGGACTAGCTATGTTTAAGCTTGCACCAATAAGCCCTTCTGCTGGCGTCCATTCATAGCGTAAGCCTCCAGAAGCAGTTAAAACTACTCCCTCACCTTTAATTAAAATTGTATTATTTACAGTTATTTTCGCTAGAGGCAAAGCTGTTGTAGTTACTGTAAAGGTATTTGATATAGCTTCACATTCTAAAGCATTTCTAACACGAACACTATAATTGCCAGCTTGAGTAATGTTTAGGCTTGTACCAGTGGCACCATTAATCGCTGAATTATTCAAAAACCATTGATAAGAAGTTCCTGAAGTAGAATTAAGTACACCTGATGAACCTATGCATAATGTGCTTGATCCACTTACTACAGCGACAAAAGGTACAGCTGGTTGCGCAATTACAGCAGTTACACTTATCTTAGTATTATTCGCATCGATTACATTTACAATATAACTGCCCGAAGGTAAATTAGCAAATATACTCAAACTAGTATAGTTGGTATTGCCAACACCTAAGCTAAATAGATAGGGTGAAGTTCCTCCACTAGCAGTTATTGCAAAGCCCCCTGTTGGTGATCCGAAGCACATTACATCAGTTTTGTTAATGATAGTAGCTGTTAAAGTTAGAAGATCAGCAATCGTAACATTAAATGATGTGGCTTTACCACTAGAATCTTTAACTATAAAAGTATATGAGCCAGCTGCTAAACTGCTAAAGTTTGGAGAAGATTGAAAATTGACTCCATCTTTACTAAATAAATAACCACCTGAACCACCGCTCGCTGCTAACGTTATTGAGCCCGTACTTTGACCACTAATCGCAATATCAGTTTTTGAAACCAAGTTTATTTTCAGCACATCATTTACAGTTATCACTAATGGGAAGGTTTTACTTCCACCAGAGTTGGTTGCTGTTACGGTATAAATTACTGTGCCGATTACAATAGTAGGCGTTCCAGAAATAGTTCCTGTTGTAGTATTGAACACTAAACCAGCAGGCAATCCTGGACTAATCGAGTAGCTAGTTACAGTTCCGCCTGATACTGTAGGTGTTAGGGTAGTAATTGTAGACCCTACGGTAATTACGTTCGGTGTAGGGTATGACAAACCGCTAGGTGATACTGCGTTTACAGTAATAGAAACATCAAATATTCTATTCCCGCTACTACTTATTGCAGTTACAGTATAGACTGAAGTTCCCGTTACTGCTGTAGCAGTACCCGAAATTGCACCTGTAATGGTATTGAACGTTAAACCTGCTGGTAAATCAGGACCAATTGAATAGCTGTTTACTATTGCGCCCGTGATTGTTGGAGTAAGCGTTGAAATGGTTGCCCCTACAGTGTACACATTAGGAGTATTGTATGTGAATATGCTAGGTATTACCGTTATTACAATACCAAATGTTAAACTTCCACCAGAATTTGTTGCAGTAACGGTGTATGTTCTTATTCCTGTTGCTACAGTAGGTGTTCCAGAAATAGTTCCTGTTAAAGTATTTAATATAAGACCAGCAGGAAGAGCTGGACTTACAGCGTAACTTACTACTTGTCCAAATACAGTTGGAAATAATCTGGTGATTGCTACGCCTACAGTATATACATTAGGCGTAGTATAAGCAAGTCCGCTAGGTGCTAC
>JACMOW010000174.1 GCA_014377775.1 Pedobacter sp.
AAAAGAAAAGTTTGACCGCAGCAAGCCGCACTTAAACATCGGCACTATCGGTCACGTTGACCACGGTAAAACAACCTTAACAGCAGCTATCACTAAAGTGTTATCTGATGCTGGTTTATCTGAGGCGCGTTCATTTGAATCGATTGACTCTGCTCCAGAGGAAAAAGAAAGAGGTATCACGATTAATACAGCTCACGTTGAGTATTCAACAGCGCTTCGTCACTATGCACACGTTGATTGTCCAGGTCACGCGGATTACGTGAAAAACATGGTTACTGGTGCGGCTCAAATGGACGGTGCAATTATCGTTGTTGCTGCTACAGATGGTCCGATGCCACAAACGCGCGAGCACATTCTATTGGCTCGTCAGGTAGGTGTACCAACATTAGTTGTTTTCATGAACAAAGTTGATATGGTAGATGATCCAGAATTACTTGAATTAGTAGAGATGGAAATTCGTGAATTATTATCTTTCTATGATTTCCCTGGTGATGATATTCCTGTAATTCAAGGTTCAGCACTTGGTGGTTTAAATGGCGATCCTAAATGGGTAGGTAAAATTATGGAGTTAATGGATGCAGTAGATAGCTACATTCCAATTCCTCCACGTTTAACTGAGCTTCCATTCTTAATGCCTGTTGAAGATGTATTCTCGATCACTGGTCGTGGTACTGTTGCAACTGGTCGTATTGAGCGTGGTGTAATCAACTCTGGTGATCCAGTTGAAATCTTAGGTATGGGTGCTGAAAATCTTAAATCAACTGTAACAGGTGTTGAGATGTTCCGCAAGATCCTTGATTATGGTGAAGCAGGTGATAACGTAGGTTTATTGTTACGTGGTATTGAGAAAACTGATATCCGTAGGGGTATGGTAATCTGTAAACCAGGTTCAGTAACTCCTCATACTGATTTCAAAGCTGAAATCTATGTATTATCGAAAGCAGAAGGTGGTCGTCACACACCATTCTTCAACAAATACCGTCCACAATTCTATTTCCGTACAACAGACGTTACAGGAGAAATCTCTTTAGCTGAAGGTACTGAGATGGTAATGCCAGGAGATAACGTAACGATCAATGTAAAATTGATCAACGCAATCGCAATGGAAAAAGGCTTACGTTTCGCTATCCGTGAAGGCGGTAGAACTGTAGGTGCTGGTCAGGTAACTGAAATTGTTAAATAGTACTTTTTAAGTACTTAGTATATAGTAGTTAGTATATAGATAAATTTATTTAGTACTTGGAAGAGGTTAGCAATGGCCAAAGTCTAAGTACTAAGTACTTTATACTAACTACTAAACAAACGGGAATAGTTCAATGGTAGAATAGAGGTCTCCAAAACCTTTGATCAGGGTTCGAATCCTTGTTCCCGTGCATAAAAATTATAAATATGGCTGGTGTAGTTCAATTTATTAAAGAATCATACGAAGAAATGACCGATAAGGTAACTTGGCCTACTTGGGGTCAGTTACAGAATTCGGCTGTATTGGTTTTGGTAGCCTCCTTAATTATTGCGGTAGTTATATTTGCGATGGATAAAGGCGCTACTTATATTTTAGATACGTTTTATAAATCAATTTCTAATTAATATACTAATGAGCGATCTTTTAAAATGGTATGTAGTTAGAGCGGTAAGCGGTAAAGAAAAGAAAGTAAAACAATATATCGATTCTGAAATTAGCCGTTTAGGTCTTTCTCATTTGGTTCCTCAAGTATTGATCCCCATGGAGAAGTACTATCAAATGAAAGAAGGAAAAAAGATTGCTAAAGAACGTAATTTTTATCCTGGTTATGTGCTAATCGAGGCCACCTTAGATGGTGAGCTAGAGCACATTATAAAAGGGGTAAATAGTGTGATCGGATTTTTGGGTGATAAGGCTGGAAATGCAATCCCAATGCGCCAGGCAGAAGTTAACCGTATTTTAGGTAAGGTTGACGAGATGAGCCAACAAGGAGAAACCATGAACATAGCCTATTATGTAGGCGAAAATGTTAAAGTAATGGATGGTCCATTTAATGGTTTTACGGGCGTTATTGAAGAAGTGAACGAAGAAAAGAAAAAATTGAAAGTTATGGTTAAAATCTTTGGTCGTAAAACACCATTAGAACTTAATTATATGCAAGTAGATAAGGAGTAGTTAGTAAAAATACTACATACTTATATAAGATCTTAAATGTTACATGCTTCCAATATTTAACATTGAGTATTACAATTAACAAATCAGAAAATGGCAAAAGAAGTCGGTGCACTTGTTAAATTACAAATCAAAGGCGGAGCTGCAAACCCATCACCACCAGTAGGACCTGCATTAGGTGCTAAAGGTGTTAATATCATGGAGTTTTGTAAACAATTCAATGCTCGTACCCAAGATAAGCCAGGTAAAGTATTACCCGTTGTAATTACTGTATATGTCGACAAGTCTTTCGAATTTATCATCAAAACCCCTCCTGTGGCTATTCAATTATTGGATGCTACTAAATTAACGAGTGGTTCTGCTGAGCCCAACCGTAAGAAAGTTGGTTCGGTGACTTGGGATCAAGTTAAGTCAATTGCTGAAGATAAGATGACTGATTTAAATTCATTCACTATCGAATCTGCTATGAAGATGGTGGCAGGTACAGCACGCAGTATGGGAATTACCGTTAGCGGTGATGCACCCTGGACAAATTAATTAACAAATAACAGTTTACAACAGTGGCGAAATTAACAAAAAATCAAAAACTGGCACACGCTAAACTCGAAATCGGTAAATCGTATTCTTTAAAGGATGCGTCTGCGCTGGTAAAGGAAATCACTACCACTAAATTCGATGCATCGGTTGATATCGATGTAAGTTTAGGTGTAGATCCACGTAAAGCCAATCAAATGGTACGTGGTATTGCTACTTTACCGCACGGAACTGGTAAAACTGTTCGCGTTTTAGTTCTTTGTACTCCAGATAAGGAAGAAGAGGCTAAAGCTGCAGGAGCAGATTTCGTAGGTTTAGACGAATATGTGGCAAAGATTGAAGGTGGTTGGACAGATGTTGACATTATTATCACTACTCCTGCTTGTATGGCAAAAGTAGGTAAACTGGGCCGAGTTTTAGGTCCACGTAACCTTATGCCAAACCCAAAATCAGGTACAGTAACTAACGAAGTTGGTAAAGCTGTAACTGACGTAAAGGGCGGTAAGATTGATTTTAAAGTCGATAAAACTGGTATCATCCATGCTTCGATAGGAAAAGTATCATTCTCAGCAGAGAAAATATATGAAAATGCGTTAGAAGTACTTCAAACCATTTCGAAATTGAAACCTTCTGCTGCAAAAGGAACTTATTTTAAGAGCATTCACGTGTCTTCAACAATGAGTCCTGGAATTGCAATCGAAACTAAATCAGTAACGGGGATCTAATTATGAACAGAGAAGAAAAACAAGAAGTAGTTTTAGCTCTACAAGAGAAAATGCAAGAGTTTGGCAATTTTTATATTGCTGATACCTCAAGCTTATCTGTTGAAAAAGTAAATAACATCCGCCGCAAATGTTTCGAAAGTGGTATCGAAATGAAAGTTGCAAAAAATTCCTTGATCAAAATTGCGATCGAAGGTTTAGAAGGCGACTCATCTGAGATATTCCCAGCATTAAAAGGTCAATCAGCCTTATTGTTTTCAAAAGTAGGTAATGGTCCAGCGAAGCTGATCAAAGCCTTGAGAAAAGGAAAAGGAAATGATAAACCTCAGCTGAAAGCAGCCTACATCGATTCAGCAATATTTGTTGGAGATCATTACCTAGATTCATTAGTAAGTCTTAAATCAAAAGAAGAACTTGTTGGCGAAATTATTGGGTTATTGCAATCACCAGCTAAAAATGTTATATCGGCATTACAATCAGGTGGCTCGAAAATTGCAGGTATTGTTAAAACACTACAAGAAAGAGAAGGTTAACGAACCCTTAAAGTTCGTATTAAATTAAATTATTTTACGTAAAAATTTTAAAAATCTATAAAATGGCAGATTTAAAATCGTTTGCTGAGCAATTGGTAAACTTAACAGTTAAAGAAGTTAACGAATTAGCTCAAATCTTAAAAGACGAGTATGGTATTGAACCAGCTGCTGCGGCAGTTGCTGTTGCAGGTCCTGCTGCTGAAGCTGCTCCTGCAGCTGAAGAAAAAACTACTTTTGATGTAATATTGAAAGAAGCTGGCGGTGCTAAATTAGCAGTTGTGAAATTGGTAAAAGACCTTACTGGTTTAGGTTTGAAAGAAGCTAAAGACTTAGTGGATGGTGCACCGAAAGAATTAAAAACTGGTGTTGCTAAAGACGAAGCAGAAGCTTTGAAAAAACAATTAGAAGAAGCTGGAGCTGTAGTTGAGATTAAGTAATCTCAAAACTTTGACAATCTTCCAAAGATTGTCAAAGTAAAAGCAAGGTAGTAAGACTCCGACTTTTAAGTCGGAGTCTATTCCCGTTTATAAACATTTCACCTTGTTTGGTTGATGATCTGTTTAAAGGCAAACCAAGCAAATAGTTTATTCTTAAACTAAATTAAATTTAGTCCCTTGGCAAATAAAGTCGTAGACCAAAGAGTAAATTTTGCACGTAGTAAGCATATCATAGATTATCCAGATTTTCTGGATGTGCAGTTGCAATCATTTAGAGAATTTTTTCAGATCGAAACCACTTCAGATAACCGTCACACAGAAGGTTTATTTAAAGTATTTGCTGAAAACTTTCCAATCACAGATTCAAGAAACATATTTGTTCTCGAATTTCTAGATTATTTTATTGATCCGCCCCGTTACGACATTCCCGAATGTATTGACCGCGGATTAACTTACAGTGTTCCGTTAAAAGCAAAGCTAAAACTTTCTTGTAACGATGCAGAACACGAGGATTTTGAAACGATCATTCAAGATGTATACTTAGGAACCATTCCTTATATGACTCCTAAAGGTACTTTCGTGATTAACGGCGCAGAGCGTGTAATTGTATCGCAATTGCACAGGTCTCCAGGTGTGTTCTTCGGCCAAAGCCGCCACACCAACGGAACCAAATTGTACTCAGCCCGTGTGATTCCTTTCAAAGGTTCTTGGATCGAGTTTGCGACAGACGTAAATAACGTAATGTATGCTTACATTGACCGTAAGAAAAAATTCCCGGTAACCACGTTATTGCGTGCAATTGGTTACGATTCTGATAAAGACATCTTAGAATTATTTGATCTTGCCGACGAAGTAAAAGTTAGCAAATCTGGTTTAAAGAAGTATACAGGACGTAAACTTGCCGCAAGAGTTTTAAGAAAATGGACTGAAGATTTTGTAGATGAAGATACTGGTGAAGTAGTTTCTATAGATCGTAATGAAGTTATCTTAGATAGGGATACCGTTCTTGAAGAAGACCATATCGATATGATCATCGATGCAGGTGTGAAAACTATTATCTTGTCTAAAGAAGATGGTGCATCTCAGGCTGATTATACCATTATATACAATACTTTACAAAAAGATACTTCAAACTCTGAAAAAGAGGCTGTTGAAAACATCTACCGTGCTTTGCGTAATGCAGAACCACCTGATGAGGAAACTGCAAGAGGTATCATTGAGCGTTTATTCTTCTCGGATAAACGTTATGACTTAGGGGATGTGGGTAGATACCGTATTAACCGTAAGTTAAAAATGGATACCCCTGATCACGTTAAAGTTTTAACAAAAGCAGATATTATTGCGATTGTTAAGTACTTAATTAAATTGATCAACTCTAAAGAAGAAGTGGATGATATTGATCACTTGTCTAATCGTCGTGTACGTACCGTAGG
>JACMOW010000022.1 GCA_014377775.1 Pedobacter sp.
TGTTCAGTTGGCTAAAGAGTGTAAACTAGATAAGGCCATTAAAGCCATGTATAATGGTGATAAAATTAACCAAACTGAAGATCGACCCGTATTGCACATCGCCCTGCGTAATCAAAGCAATGTTCCTATTTTAGTTGACGGCAAAGATGTTATGCCTGAAGTAAATGCAGTTTTAGCAAAAATGGAGAAATTTAGTAAGTCCATTATTTCTGGCAAGTGGAAAGGGTATACTGGCAAGCCAATTACCGACATTGTAAATATTGGCATTGGGGGATCTGATTTAGGTCCGGTAATGGTAACTGAAAGCCTTAAAGCTTACAAAACACATTTAAATTTACATTTTGTTTCGAATATCGATGGCACACATCTGGCAGAAGCTTTAAAAATAGTTAACCCCGAATCTACTTTATTTCTTGTCGCTTCAAAAACCTTTACCACCCAAGAAACCATGAGCAATGCACATAGCGCAAGAGTATGGTTTTTAGAAAGCGGCGCCAAAACGGAAGATATTGCCAAACATTTTGTTGCCCTTTCTACCAATGCAAAAGATGTATCGGCTTTTGGTATCGACACCGAAAATATGTTCGAGTTTTGGGATTGGGTAGGTGGCCGGTATTCATTATGGAGCGCAATCGGATTATCGATTTCCTTAGGTATAGGGTTTGATAATTTCAAGCAGTTGTTAGCTGGTGCGCATGCAGCCGACCAACATTTTAAAGAAACGCCATTTGAAGAGAATATTCCTGTTATTTTAGGTATGTTGGGCATTTGGTACATCAACTTTTTTAATGCCGAAACCCAGGCTATTTTGCCCTATGATCAATATTTACATCGTTTTGCCGCTTATTTTCAACAAGGGGACATGGAAAGCAATGGTAAACATATCGATCGCAATGGAAAGGCAGTTGATTATGAAACTGGGCCCATTATTTGGGGAGAACCTGGCACTAATGGTCAGCACGCCTTTTACCAATTAATTCATCAAGGTACACGCTTAATCCCATGCGACTTTATTGCTCCTGCACAAAGCTTAAATCCTTTAGGCAATCATCACCCTATCTTATTGTCTAATTTCTTTGCACAAACCGAGGCCTTAATGAATGGCAAAAGCGAAGAAGAGGTTGTAAGAGAGTTAAAAGAGACTGGTAAAACTGAAAGTCAGATTATAGAATTAGCTCCCTTTAAAGTGTTTGATGGGAATAGACCAACCAATTCTATATTGATAAAAAAAGTTACGCCGTTTAGTCTCGGTAATCTTATTGCCATTTATGAGCACAAAATATTTGTACAAGGAATAATTTGGAATATCTATAGTTTCGACCAATGGGGAGTAGAATTAGGAAAGCAATTGGCACAAAAAATACAACCCGAACTGATGAATAATGATCCAATAGCCACTCACGATTCATCAACCAACGGTTTGATAAATTTGTACAAGAGTTGGAGATAGCCGTACTTACAAATTAAATCTTCTATATATCCTTAATTTTCTTCATTATTAAATTTTATGAGTAAATTTCATAAAACATAGGCAACCGTATGCTATAATTTAACGTACCTAATGATAAACGCAAATTGATAAACGCAAACTCATTTTTTAAATTTTGTTAAACTCTAACTTAATCGAAGGCTGTATAAAAAAGGATCGAAAGAGCCAGAAAGAGCTTTATGTGTTATATTATGGCTACGCACTTCGCATCTGTTTACGGTATACAAAAAATAAAGATGAAGCTGTTGAAGTGGTTAATGATGGTTTCATGAAAGTGTTTATGAATATTATGCGATATCAGGTTGAGCAATCATTTAACAGTTGGCTGAGCACAATTATGATTAATACTGCAATTGATCACTATAGAAAACGCATTAAACAATTGGAAATGGACGAGTTAAATGAACAACATCAGGTTGAAGACAGAGAAAATATTTTATCTAATATTAATTATGAAGACTTAATTAAATTAGTACAAAAACTCTCTTATGCTTACAGAACGGTATTTAATCTATTCGCAATAGATGGATATACGCATGAAGAAATTTCTGATTTATTACAAATCTCAGTTGGATCTTCTAAGTCGAACTTATTTAAAGCCAGAGAAAATTTAAAAAAGATGTTAATCGAAAATAACCAAGCCATTATTAGTTAAAAATGGAAAAATTGAGCGACAGAGATTTTGATCAAATCTTCAAAAACAAGATAAAAGACGGTTATCTTGTTTTTGAAGAAAAATCGTGGCTTAAAATGGAGAAGAAGCTACGTAGAAGAGATCGATTTGTATTTTACAGACATGCAAGCATTATCTTATTGTTGCTTTCTTTTGGTATGGGAATTTATTTAACAAACAATAAGGAGATCGTAGAAATTGTCATAAAAACGGTCGAAAAATCAAAAAAAATTGATGAATTACAAAATAACAATGAAAATTTAATCAAAAACAAGACTGGAGAAACGCACTTACTGGACAAAATTAAAATAGTCAGATATTTTCCTACAAAAAAAGAAATAAGTATACCAAAATCAGAAATAATTCCTTTGGCAAACGCTCAA
>JACMOW010000175.1 GCA_014377775.1 Pedobacter sp.
CTAAGCCAAAAATTGCAATTAAATAATTGAACTGCAAAACTTGGATTAAAAATTTTAGATAAAAAATCCTCTCTGCTTGTGGCTGAGAGGAAATTTTTGTTGAAATAAAGTTATGTATTATTTCTTACAAATTTATTTTATGCTGTTAAAAATTCTTTTCCACCTCGGACCGTTTTCCCAGCTAAACCAAATGAGCGAAGCTTTACCCACCACATGATCTTCGGGTACAAAACCCCAATAGCGACTATCCAAAGAATTGTGCCTGTTATCTCCCATCATCCAAAAATAATCCATTTTAAAAGTATAAGAAGTAGCAGCATTTCCATTGATAAAATACTGGCCATTTTTGTTTTCAAATTTATTTCCTTCATATACTTCTATACATCGCTGGTAACGTATTAAATTGTCTGGAGTAAGTGTGATGGAAGAACCTTTTTTTGGAATTGTCATTGGGCCATAATTATCTGCAGACCAGTGACTGGCTGTATCATAATAAGGGAATAAACCACCCCCTTCTAAAATATAATCTTTGATGATAAAATCTTTAGGCAGTTTCAAATTTGGTAGTTCATCATTAGTAATGTTTACAATGTAGCTATTAGACCCGTATATTGATCTAATATCATCTTGGGAAGTTCGAGCATTTATTCCGTAGGGCTTTAATAAATCTCCTACAAACTTCATCTTTCTTTTCATATAAATGTTATCGTCTTCATCTGGTTCTTGAGGTACATTAATAACTATTCTTGAAGGAAAAGTAATTATGTGATATCTTTCAGATTGCGGAAATGCAGGCTGTGGCTGCCCGTTCACCATCACCTTACCATTTATGACCTGAAGTACATCGCCACCTATGGCTACACATCTTTTTATAAAATTTTCTCTTTTATCTACCGGCCTGGTAATAATATCTGATCCATACCGGTTCCATGTATCATCTCTGCCAATCTCTCTCACTACTTGATAATAAGTTGTCTGGCTACCAAATTGTTGGTCCTTATCGTTTATCAAAGTATCATTTACAGGAAAATTAAATACCACCACATCATTTCTTTTTACAGGCGTTGCAAACCATCTTGTATAAGGAATATGTATGGCCTCAGTGTAAGATTTTACAGGAACAAATGGCATGGTATGATGCACAAAAGGCATTGCAATGGGAGTGTTGGGAATACGTGGACCATAAGCAAATTTGCTTACAAATAAGAAGTCATTTACCAGCAAAGTTTTTTCCATTGAAGGTGTAGGAATGGTATATGCTTCAAATACAAATGTGCGGATGATTGTAGCGGCTACAACAGCAAATGCTGCTGCATCAATCCACTCTCTTGCACCCGATTTTTTATAATTATCCACCACTTTTTTACCTGCATATCTTTCGTTGGGACTAAAACCCAAATAAGGAAAATATATAAAGGGAAGAAATACAGCAGCTGCATGATGACCTAAACCAAAACGTCCAAAATGTTCTGTAAATTTTATGGTAATCCAGATGGTAATAAAAGCACCGGCTACCGGAATAAACTGTACAAAGTACCACCATTTTTTTAGTTCCATTTTCACCACCATGCACCATGTATTGTAAAAAGGAATAAGGGCTTTCCATGGTTCTATTCCCGCTTTTTTAAACATGCCATACATACCGATATGCCAGCCAAGGGC
>JACMOW010000176.1 GCA_014377775.1 Pedobacter sp.
TATTTTAATGCGAATTTAAAATAGCTTGATTATTGCAATTCTATTAATTGCCGTATATTTGAGGCATGTTACAGGAGCAGATCACACAGTACAGCGCAGAGATCAATGCATTTGATACGTCGAATGCAGAGGAGTTGGAGCAATTCAGAATTCGGTTTTTAGGTACAAAAGGAATTATTAAAGATATTTTTGATCAGTTTAAAGCTGTTTCGCCAGAAGAGAAACGAGTTTTAGGTAAAGTTTTAAACGAGTTTAAACAAGTTGCAGAAGCTAAATATAGTTCGATTAATGAAGTGTTATCTATATCTGCGCAGCATACGGAAGATCTAGGACTAGACTTAACACTGCCTGGAGAAGGCTTTGAAGTTGGCGCCCGTCATCCTTTGGCGTTGGTGAGAAGGGAAATTATCGATATTTTTAATAAGCTAGGATTTAGCGTTGCCGAAGGGCCAGAGATCGAAGATGATTGGCATAATTTTTCGGCCTTGAACTTTCCAGAAGAACATCCAGCGCGGGATATGCAAGATACGTTCTTCCTTAAAAAAGGAGGTGAGAACGGAGACATCGCGCTACGAACCCATACTTCATCTGTTCAGGTAAGAATGATGGAAGGTGGCAAGCCGCCTTTTAGAGCACTAATGCCTGGACGAGTATACCGTAACGAAGCCATTTCTGCCAGAGCACATTGCTTTTTTCATCAAGTAGAAGGTTTATATGTGGATGAAAATGTCTCCTTTGCAGATTTAAAACAAACTTTATTTTATTTCGTTCAAGAACTATATGGCGAAGGAACCAAAGTTCGTTTCCGCCCCTCTTATTTTCCTTTCACTGAACCATCAGCCGAAATGGATATCTCTTGCACTATATGTAAAGGTGAAGGTTGCCAAATGTGTAAATATAGTGGCTGGGTAGAGATCTTAGGCTGCGGAATGGTAGATCCTAACGTATTGGAAAATTGTGGAATCGACTCTAAGAAATACAGTGGTTTTGCTTTCGGAATGGGCATTGAGCGAATTGCAAATTTGAAGTTTGAGATTAAAGATCTTCGCTTGTTTTCCGAAAACGACGTTCGATTCTTAAAACAATATAAAACAGTACTTATCTAATGTTAAATCGATATATAGGTTTGTTAATGTTGATTATGCTTAGTGCAGGCTGTGTTAAGGAAGAGAATTTTTTGCCCAATATACCTGTTAACTTTAGTTCACCGTTAACTGATCCCCGACTAAGCAGGTTAAGCAGTGCAGGTGGGGCGGTTAGCCTAACCGGATATGGTATTGCTGGGTTAATCATTTATCGCAGGGCAGATAATGCGTATGTAGCTTTTGATCGTTGTAGCACCGTAAACCCAGATCAAAAGAATGCAATCATACTTGATGATCCTTGGCTTACTGCAACCGACCCTATATCTGGAGCTAAATATTTATTAAATGATGGCAGTCCTGTCAAAGCCCCAGCCAAAACTTCTCTTAAACAATACAGTGTTGTTGTAACAACAACTACTTTACAGGTAACTAATTAATGGAGCCAGAAAAAATAAAAGAAAGCATTCTTAGGGCTGCTAAAGAGTTGTTCAGAAAATATGGTTACCATAAAACCAGTGTAAACGAAATTGCCAAAAAAGCAAGGATAGCGAAAGCTACGATTTACAAATATTTTGATAGTAAAGAGCAGGTTTTAGATGCCATATTAATGGATTATTTAGATGTTAACCTTCATGAAATTTTGAGTAATAAGATTCAGTATGCAAACGAAGAAGAGCATCTAAAAGCATTGGTGATGAAAACTTGTAGATTATCGTATACCGTTTGTAATGAGTTTATTGGTTGGGATTTTGTGCGCGAAAATGCAAATTCTCAAGAATTTTTAAAACACCTTTCTGATCAATTGGAAGCATTGTTGCTTTCTGCTTACTTAGAGCTTGATCATTTTAAGAGAAATCCTGCGCGCAGGGGAGGTTTAGCCTTTTTGCTAAAAGCAAGTAAGAGCATCGTGTTTTCTTTTGCCTTTACCTCAGTAAGCGACGCAGATGTAAGAAAGAATTTTGTTACTTTTCAGAAAGAGTTATTGCCCTATTTGGTAAAAGCAGCATTGTAGGTTTTTATCCCCCCATCCGATGAGCGAGTTTATTATTTAACAAAAACATAACATATACCGTTTTGGTATTTGGTATAAATATTCTTATATTTGCTCAAATTCATCACTATCATGAGTAAAGAGACATTAGAAATTTCTGTAAGCGTTGATGAACAATTTGATGTAGATTTTAACTTAGTACAAGGTTTATTTGGATTTATCCTTAAGATTTTTGGAAAATAAAAGCGCTAAATAATTGTTCTTAGGTCGAGTTGCTTAACTCGAATGGAATTTTACATTCTTTTTTCTTGCTTATCATTAAGGCGAGGCGATTCATGCAAAGCTATTTCAAGATAAGACACCATAGCAATAGTCTGTTAGTGCTCGTACCTTCTTCGTACCTGCTTCGAAACTCGTTGCAGATCTTACCAAATTAAAAATAAGTTAAGTTTATGCCAAGTCCAAGTTTTTGCATAAAAACCTGGACTCATATTGGACTCAAGTTGGACTCATACTGGACTCATCTGCTAAAAGGTATTAAGGAGTCTCGAAGCATGTCTTAACCTTTTCCGAAGAAAACACAAGTTAGCCATCTTCCGTTTTACCTCTAACCTTTTACATTTTTTCACCTTTTCCCCGTATATTTGCAGCAATGAGTAGAAATAAAAGAAATGCTGAACCCCTCAGAATTGCTGGCCTAAGCATTATTGATATTGCAGAAGAAGGCAAAGGTGTTGGCAAAGATGATGAATTAGTGATCTTTGTGGATAAGGCCGTTCCTGGTGATGTGGTAGATGTACGTGTGGTGAAGAAAAAGAAGAACTTTGCGGAGGCGGTTATCGAAAACTTACAGTCAAAATCAGAATTTCGTGTCGACCCTTTTTGCAGCCACTTTGGTACTTGTGGAGGTTGTAAATGGCAACACATGGATTATGGAGCTCAATTACGTTTTAAGCAAAAAAATGTAGAAGCAGCTTTACAGCGTTTAGCTAAAGTTGATACCAGTAAAATGGAGCCAATTTTAGGTTCTGCGGCCAATAAATACTACCGTAACAAACTCGAGTATACTTTTTCGAATAAGAAGTGGCTCGATGCTCATGATATGGATATAGAAGAAGAAGGAAGAGAAATGAATGCTTTAGGTTTCCATGTTCCTTTACGGTTCGATAAAATTTTAAATATCGAACATTGCTACTTACAGGCTGAACCGAGTAATGGTTTACGACTATCGGTTCGTGATTATGCCTTAAAGCACAACCTAAGTTTTTACGATTTGCGGAACCATGAGGGCGCTTTGAGAAATCTAATCATCAGAACATCATCAACTGGTGAGACAATGGTAGTCGTTGTTTTTGCGTATCCTGAACAATATCAAATTGATGGATTAATGGAGCATCTAAAAATCTCTTTTCCAGAAATAACGGCGCTACTTTATATTGTTAACCAAAAGAAAAACGATACTATTTTCGATCAAGAAGTAATTACCTTCTCGGGTAGAGATCATATTTTTGAGCAAATGCCTGTAGATGGTGCCAAAGATGGTGTAGTTAAGTTTAAGATTGGCGCAAAATCTTTCTATCAAACTAATTCTCATCAGGCTTACGAACTTTATAAAATTACAAAAGAGTTTGCAGGCTTTAAAGGCGATGAGTTGGTATACGATTTATATACAGGCGCTGGTACGATTGCTAATTTTATTGCAAGTAGTGTTAAAAAAGTAATAGGAATTGAATATGTACCCACTGCAATTGAAGACGCAAAATTCAATGCAAAATTCAATGAAATTGACAATACTATTTTTTATGCAGGCGATATGAAAGATATTTTAACAGGTCATTTTATTGCCGAGCATGGTAAACCTGATGTAGTTATTACCGATCCGCCGAGGGCTGGTATGCACACCGATGTGGTTGAACGTTTATTAGAAATGGAAGCAGCCAAAATTGTGTATGTGAGCTGCAATGCGGCAACACAAGCGCGCGATTTGGCTTTATTAAAAGAAAAATATGAAGTGGTTCGAATTAAACCAGTAGATATGTTTCCGCATACACAACATGTAGAAAATGTTGTTTTACTACAGTTGCGAGATCAGAATTCTTATTAAAATACGAACACGACATGATTAAAATAATTATTTTAATCATCGAAGGCTCCATCTAACAAATAAAGGGAAAAAATAAATAGATGAAATGAACGCAGAAGAATTATTGGGCAACCTCAATGAAGAGGAAGATAACAAGCCTAAAGAACAAAAGAAAAGTCCGCTAGTTAGTTTAGAGAAAGATCTTACTTTTTATGCTGGCTCTATGAAAGAAGTAGCAGTAGATATTATGGTGGAAGGCATTTCGTCTTATCCAATTTTTATTGCCCACCAACACGAAGTAAATATCGGGGAGTTGATTTTAAACCGTGCCGATTTAAATACAGATTGGAGCATTCAGGCATCCACGCTTGAAGAATTTATTCAAAAAGGCATTATTCATCCAGATAAAAGAGAACATTTTTTAAAAAGCTATAAAAAACCAGAAGGGTATATGTGCGTGTTTGTAGTTGTTCCAGCAGGTGCTAATTTTGTTTATTATCCGTATCCTAAAGTATAAAAAAACCCCAATGCTGCATCCACAGCATTGGGGTTTAAACTAAAACTTAAACTTAAACTTGTATCCTTATCTAAAGTGGTTTATATCACCACTTTTTGAATTATTCATTTTCTTTAATGAAGCATTTCCTTTATAGTTAACATCACTTCCACCAGTTGCGCTTGCTTCTAAAATTTTATTTACGTAAAGATTTGCATCAGAGCCACCACTAACAACAACTTTCGCATAATCTACTGCAAATCCGAAACAGTTAACATCACTTCCGCCACTTGCTGTTAATTTAAAATTTTCTCCGCTTCCAGTCAGTTCTGCATCGCTACCACCACTAATGCTTAGGCTTAAATCTTTACATATTAGGGCTAATTTCAAATCTGAACCCCCGCTTGCACTTAAACTTAACATATCGGTTTTTAATGCGTTTTGCGTATAAACATCAGATCCACCAGAAGCAGTTAAACGTTTCAATGTTCTATAACTTACGTAAACTTTAATGCTTTGGTTTTTAAATAAATTGCTCCAATTCATCCCACTTTTGTATTTTATGGCAATGTCGCTACCATTCTGCTCCACAATTACATTCTCTATCATATCATTTCTGCCCTTAATTGTTAAGCTCTCGCTCACACTTTGAGTGATGTAAAGATCTATTCCGCTATTCACGGTTAAAGCGTTGAAATTTTTAATTGTAACACTTTTACTGTCTTGTGCCAGAACAAATATAGATGTGCTACTAATGAGAGCGATTAATAATAAACTTAATTTAAGATTCATAAAATTTCATTTAGGTTGTATTCATTAGACGAACCTGGTAGTCCAAAAGTTGCATCACAATGAAAATATTTTTTAATTTTTGTTTTTGGGCTTAAAATCGTTCTTTTGTGTAATGGACGAATCACACGTACTAGTTCTTGATAAAAATCAAATCGCACAAAAGATCAATCGCATCGCTTATCAGATTTTAGAAGATAATTTAGATGAGAAGGAAATCGTATTGGCTGGTATTTGGGATAGAGGTTATAAGTTAGCCATACGATTAAAGTCGGTATTAGAACAGATTGCCAATTTTGAAGTCACTCTGCTTCGTGTAGATCTCGAAAAACTTAATAATAAACTGAATGCTAAAACTGACCTTAATGAAAGTTCATGGAAAGGGAAAGTGATCATTTTAGTAGATGATGTGCTAAATAGTGGTAAAACATTAGCCTACGGACTAGGTGTTTTCTTAAACACGCCTCATAAAAAAATCCGGACCGTTGTTTTAGTAGATCGAAGTCATAAAATATTTCCAATTGCTACAGATTTTGTAGGTCTTCAATTGGCCACCATTTTAAAAGAGCATGTGGATGTAGTTTTAGATGTTGAAGGCGAAGAGGATCGAGTGTATTTGAGCTAAGTCATAGTTTCTGAAAACTTTTTGCGTATTTTTGTAACCAATACGCACATTAAAAATGAGATACAACTTAAATGTAACAATAGATAAATCATCAGGTTTTTGCTTTGGAGTAGTTTATGCCATAGATATGGCTGAAGATATTTTGGATGAGGATGATTATTTATATTGCCTTGGTGATATTGTACACAATGATGAAGAGGTGTTGCGCTTGAAAGGCAAAGGACTACGTATTATAGATCATCAGCAATTACAGGAGTTGCGCGATGAAAAAGTGCTGATTAGAGCACATGGTGAAGCCCCATCAACCTATGAATTAGCGTTAAATAATAATTTAACATTAATTGACGCATCTTGCCCCGTAGTTTTAAAACTCCAAAATCGGATTAAAAACGCTCATGATGATAAGGAACAGATCCTGATTTTCGGTAAACATGGTCACGCCGAAGTAATCGGCTTACAAGGGCAAACGAATGGCGATGCAATTGTTTTTCAAGATATTGCAGAGCTAGATACGCGAACACTTCCAAATAAATTTACACTGTATAGCCAAACTACAAAAAGTACAGATAAATTTTATCAGATTAAAGACGAATTACTAAACAGGGGTTATGATGTGAAGGCGAATGATACCATTTGCCGACAGGTTTCTAATCGCTATGAAGAACTAGAAAAGTTTGTGGTGGATTATGATAAGATTATTTTCGTTTCAGGAAAAAAATCGTCGAATGGTAAAGTGTTATACGACGTTTGTAAAAAGTACAACTCCAATGCATACTTTATTTCTAACGCAGAAGAAATAGATGAAAATTGGTTTAACTTAAATGATAAAGTTGGTATTTGCGGAGCAACATCAACACCCATGTGGTTGATGGAGAATGTAAAAACTCAATTGCAAAATCTTTAATTTTTTTTAATATACTTATGGGAAAAAGGGGCATTTTATTGGTCAACTTAGGTACTCCAGATAGCGCTGAAGTAAAAGATGTAAGAAAATATCTTGATCAATTTTTAATGGACGAGCGGGTAATTGATATACCTAAATTTAAGAGAGCCTTGTTAGTTAAAGGAATTATTGTCCCTTTCCGTAGTCCCAAAACTTCGAAATTATATAAGGAAATTTGGAGTGAAAATGGTTCTCCACTTTTGTATTATAGTAAAATTCAAGCGAAGCTTTTGCAAGAAAAACTGGGCGATGATTATCAGGTAGAATTAGCCATGCGTTATCAAAACCCTTCTATCGAAAGTGCATTAGAAAGGTTAAAGATGGGCTTGGTAGAAAGTATAAAAGTTATCCCAATGTTTCCACAATACGCATCGGCAAGCACTGGATCGGTAATGCAGTTGGTGATGGAATTAATTTCAAAATGGCAAACTATTCCACCACTTTCAATTGTAAATTCTTTTCACGACAATCGATTAATGATTGAAGTATTTGCCGAAAATGCAAAGAAACACCACCCAGAGAAGTATGATCATGTGCTTTTTAGTTTTCACGGTTTACCACAAAGACAATTGCTAAAATGTGATCATACGGAGAATTATTGTTTAAAGAAAAAAAATTGTTGTGAGACTTTAAACGATATCAATAAATTTTGTTATTCAGCACAGGGGCATGATACGGCGAGATTATTAGCAGCAGAATTGAGTATTGCGAAAGAGAATTATACGGTTTGCTTCCAGTCTAGGCTTGGAAAAGACCCATGGGTACAGCCTTACACTACGGATGTATTAAAAAAACTCGCATCTGAAGGCAAAAAGCGATTGTTGGTGTTTAGTCCTGCTTTTGTGGCCGATTGCCTTGAAACTTTATATGAGATTACAGTCGAGTATTATGAAGAATTTAAGGAGTTAGGTGGCGAACATGTACAATTGGTAGAGAGTTTAAATGATCATCCAAAATTTATTGAAGCGTTGGCTGAGATGGCAAAATCTTATTAACGATTAAATCAGTCGCGCCTCTCTGTTTTTCTACATAATTTTTCGCATCTGCGGATGCCTTTTCATTTGCTTTAAAATATTCAAAACTTGATAAAAGTTCGGATTCGCTACTTATACTTTTTGCGGCTCCAATAGCAATTAAATCTTTAGCTTCCTGAAATTTATCATATTTAGGGCCAAAAATCACAGGTAATCCAAAAGCTGCGGCCTCTAAGATGTTATGAATACCCACGCCAAATCCACCACCAATGTAGGCCACTTTCGCATATTGATAAAGCGAAGAAAGCATGCCGATATTATCGATAATTAGGATGTTAGATGTTAGATGGAAGATGGAAGATGGAAGATGATCTGTAAATTTAGCACTTAAAACGGAGAACTTCACAGCAGTAGGAAATAAGGCTTCTATTTCAGCAACATGCTCGTCATCCACCTCATGAGGAGCAATAATTAACCTCCAATTTGGATACTTATCTTGAAAACCAGTCAAAAGCTTCTCGTCGGCTAACCAAGTGCTGCCGGCTATAAAGACAGGTGCTTCACCACAAAATCGTTCTATGTCATCAAATTTTTTGGGAGAAGCCGCATTTTCATAAACCCGATCAAATCGTGTATCGCCACTTACACTTACTTCGCTAATGCCAATCCCACTTAGCAATGCTGCACTTTCATTATTTTGAACAAAAAAGTGAGTTACATATTTCAACATTTTTCTATTAAATGCGCCATACCATTTAAAAAACGACTGGTTTGGTCTGAAAATACTAGAAATTAAGTATAAGGGGATTTTATTTTTATCAAGCACACTGAAATAATAAAACCAAAATTCATATTTAGTAAAAATGGCCATCCTAGGGTTTACCAGCTCGATAAATTTTTCCGCATTGGATAAAGTATCAATCGGTAAATAAAAAACACCATCTGCTCTACTATAATTCTTTCTAATTTCGAAACCTGAAGGAGAAAAGAAGGTAACTACTATTTTTTGATCAGAATCCAAAGACTTCACCTTCTCCAAAACCGGTCTTCCCTGCTCAAATTCTCCCAATGAAGCAAAATGAAACCAAATCGGTCGATCAATAGGATTGATCTTAGCTGAAACTTCTTTAAAAACGTTTTTTCTTCCCTCTATAAATAACTTTGCTTTTTGATTAAAAATGGCGGCAAACTTGGTAATTACGCTAAATAATGCAATTCCAATGGTATAAATCCAAATCATTTTGAATGTTAATTTCTTATCTTTGTTTCGAAGATAAATGATTAATATTAAAACCGTCTAAAATATATGAAGATAGCTGTAATTGGGACAGGATATGTGGGATTGGTAACGGGAACGTGCTTAGCAGAAACAGGTAATAACGTAATCTGCGTAGATATTGATAAATCCAAAGTTCAGAAAATGATAAATGGAGAAGTGCCAATATACGAGCCAGGTTTAGCTGTTTTATTTCATCGAAATATTGCTCAAGATCGTTTATCATTTACCACGGATTTAGCACTTGCTGTTAAAGAAGCTCAAATTATTTTTATGGCCCTACCAACTCCCCCTGGGGGTGATGGTGCAGCAGATTTATCGTACATACTGGGTGCCGCAAAAGATATCGCTAAATTGGTAACCGAATACAAAGTAATTGTAAATAAATCTACCGTTCCGGTAGGTACAGCAGATAAAGTGCAAGCCGTTTTCAAAGAAAATACCAATATTGAAATTGATGTGGTATCTAATCCCGAATTTTTACGCGAAGGTGTGGCAGTTGATGATTTTATGAAACCAGACCGTGTTGTGATAGGAACACGAAGTGAAAAGGCACAAAAATTAATGGCTGAGTTATATGCGCCATACGTTCGTCAGGGTAATCCTATATTCTTTATGGACGAGCGGTCGTCTGAGTTAACTAAATATGCAGCTAACTCGTTTTTAGCTACTAAAATTACGTTTATGAACGAGGTGGCTAACCTCTGCGAAATTGTAGGTGCAGATGTTGATGCCGTAAGAAAAGGAATTGGCTCAGACGACCGTATCGGTAAACGTTTTCTTTTCCCCGGTATTGGTTATGGCGGAAGTTGCTTCCCTAAAGATGTTCAGGCTTTAGCCATTGCGGCAAGTGCCCATCATTACGATTTTCAAATTCTGAAAGCTGTAATGGACGTAAATGAACGTCAAAAAACAATATTGGTCGATAAAGTTTTAAAATATTTTAAAAATAACATCAAAGGAAAACACTTCGCCCTTTGGGGGTTGGCGTTTAAGCCAGAAACGGATGATATTCGCGAAGCACCAGCATTGTACATTATTGATGAGCTGATTAAGCATGGTGCAACTATTAGCGCATTCGATCCAGAAGCAATGAAGAATGTAAAAACTATATTAGGCGATAAAATTACATTTGCTACTAATCAATACGAAACCCTAGAAAATGCAGATGCATTATTAATTGCAACAGAATGGTCGGTATTCCGTAATCCCGACTTTGATAGAATGGACGAAGTGTTTAAAAATAAAATCATTTTTGACGGCCGAAATTTATTCGATCTTCAAAAAATGATCGATCTTGGGTATTATTACAATAGTATTGGTAGAAAACTAATTTCCGAATAATGGAACGTAAAAGGGTATTAATAACAGGTGCAGCAGGGTTTTTAGGCTCACATTTATGCGATAGATTTATTAAGGAAGATTTCCACGTGATCGCCATGGATAATTTAATTACTGGCGATTTGCAGAACATTGCGCATTTATTTAAATTAGAAAACTTCGAATTTTACAATCATGATGTCTCTAAATTTGTATATATACCCGGTAAATTAGATTATATCCTTCACTTTGCCTCTCCAGCAAGCCCAATTGATTATCTAAAAATCCCTATTCAAACTTTAAAAGTTGGCTCTTTAGGAACACATAACTTACTTGGCCTAGCTAGAAATAAAAATGCAAGAATGCTTATCGCTTCAACATCTGAAGTATACGGCGACCCAAGTGTTAACCCGCAACCAGAAGAATATTGGGGTAACGTAAACCCTGTAGGTCCTCGTGGGGTATACGATGAGGCCAAACGTTTTCAAGAAGCAATTACCATGGCTTACCATACATTTCATGGATTGGAAACAAGAATAGTTCGTATATTTAATACATACGGACCAAGAATGCGGCTTAATGATGGGCGAGTACTGCCAGCCTTTATTGGTCAGGCCCTAAGAGGTGAAGATCTTACCGTTTTCGGTGATGGTAGTCAGACCCGTTCATTTTGCTATGTAGATGATTTAGTGGAAGGTATTTATCGATTGTTATTTAGTGATTATGCCCAGCCTGTTAATATTGGGAACCCCGACGAAATAACCATTAAGCAATTCGGTGAAGAAATTATTAAACTAACTGGAACCAACCAAAAGTTAGTACTTAAAGATTTACCAGTTGACGACCCAAAACAGCGCAGACCAGATATTACCAAAGCAAGAGCACTGCTTAACTGGGAGCCAAAGATAAATAGGGCAGAAGGATTAAAAATTACCTACGATTATTTTAGGTCATTACCAAAAGAAGCATTAATCAATACCGAACATAAGGATTTTAAAACATATAATAAATAATGTCAAAGATACTAGTTACTGGAGGTACGGGATACATAGGTTCTCACACCGTTGTCGAGCTTTTTAATGCGGGCTATGAGGTAGTGATTGTTGATGATTTATCAAACTCTGACGTTAAAATTCTGAGTCAGATTGAAAAAATTACCGGTAAAAGGCCAGCTTTTGTTAAACTCGATTTATGTGAGGAGAAGGAAGTAATTGCTTTTGCCAAACAACATCAAGATATTGCTGGTATTATACATTTTGCTGCTTTTAAAGCAGTTGGCGAATCGGTTAAGCAACCCTTAAAATATTATCGAAATAATTTTTACAGTTTAATAAATATCTTAACCGCGTTTAATAGCAATATTAAACTGGTTTTTTCCTCTTCTTGTACCGTTTATGGTCAGCCAGATAAACTTCCAGTAACTGAAACAGCAGACGTAAAAAAAGCAGAATCGCCTTATGGAAATACCAAACAAATAGCCGAAGAAATCTTACAAGAAACCTGCTCGGTTTGCCCTTCGCTTGAAGTTATTGTATTGAGGTATTTTAATCCTGTTGGCGCTCATGGTACCGCTTTAATTGGAGAACTTCCAAATGGAGTTCCCCAAAATTTGGTGCCTTTTATTACACAATCTGCTATCGGTAAACGTGCGGCAATTACGGTTTATGGTGATGATTATAATACGCCAGATGGATCGGCAATTAGAGATTACATTCATGTAGTCGATTTAGCAAAGGCCCATGTTTCAGCCATTAAGCGATTAGCAGAAAAAGTAGGTCAAAATTATGAAGTATTTAACATTGGAACGGGTAAAGGCTCATCCGTCTTAGAAATAATTAATGCTTTTGAACAAACAACAGGAGAGAAGCTAGACTATACCATTGGTAAAAGAAGGGAAGGTGATATTGAACAAACTTTTGGCGATGTAACCATGGCAAACGAGATTTTAGGTTGGAAGGCAGAATTGGATATTAATGAAATGATGAATTCGGCATGGAATTGGGAGAAATATTTAAGAGATAATCCGTTTTAAATGAGGTTAAGCGAGCACAAAGATTTAAAAATCGAAATATTAGCTTTGCCCACAAAGGAAAAGGATAAACTCTTACTTCGGTTGGTGGCAAAAGATAAAGTGCTCACCGAACATTTGCATTTTTTATTGCTTGAAGATGAAGAGAACTTGCGAGAAAGAGTAGCTGCGCTAAAAGAGGAAATAGCAAACGCTGACAAAAAACTCACCAATGCAAAAGATGTTTTATGGAATTTACGAAAACTAACAAAATTGATCAATCATTTTTTGAAAGTTACAAAAGCAAATTTTGAAGAGGTAGAACTCAGAATTTTTTTATTTAATCATACCCAGTTTGAATTTAAAGCAAAGATTTTTTCTTCTTATAAAAACTATGATCAATTGTTTGCTATTTATTTTGTAAAATCGATATCGGTAACCCTAAAGAAATTTGAGAAGTTACACGAAGATTTACAGTTTGATTTAAAAGAAGATTTAAATAAATTATTAAGTAAAATATATCATAAAAACATGGCATCCATTGCTTTAGATTTGGGTTTGCCGAAACAAGTATAAAATGAAGAAGATTTTAATTACTGGAGGTGCAGGATTTATTGGTTCGCACGTTGTACGTCGATTTTTAATTAATTATCCTCAATATGAGATTGTTAATCTTGATGCCTTAACCTATGCAGGTAACTTAACCAATTTAAAAGATGTAGAGCACCTGCCGAATTATAAATTCTTAAAAGCAGATATTACCGATGCAAAGGAAATTAACCAGATATTTCAGTCAGGAAATTTTGATGCGGTTATCCACTTAGCAGCAGAATCTCATGTAGATCGATCAATCTCCGATCCAATGGCATTCGTAATCACCAATGTAATCGGAACAGTAAACCTCTTAAACGCAGCCAGAGAATTCTGGAAAGGTAATTATAATGAAAAACGTTTTTACCATGTTAGTACCGATGAGGTTTACGGGGCATTAGGAGAAGAAGGAATGTTTACTGAAACTACGGAATATGACCCACATAGCCCTTATTCGGCGTCAAAAGCTAGTTCAGATCATTTTGTGCGTGCTTACCACGATACTTACGGGTTAGATTGTGTAATCTCCAATTGCTCAAATAATTATGGTTCACATCATTTTCCTGAGAAATTAATACCTTTAGCCATAAATAATATAAAAAATAATAAACCAGTTCCAGTATATGGAAAAGGAGAAAACATAAGAGATTGGCTTTGGGTAGAAGATCATGCAAGAGCAATAGATGTAATTTTTCATGGTGCAAAAACTGGAGAAACTTTTAATATAGGCGGGCATAATGAATGGAAAAATATAGATTTGATACATTTATTATGTAAAATCATGGATGAAAAATTGAATCGTACAGCAGGCGAATCAGCAAAACTGATTACTTTTGTAACCGATAGAGCAGGACACGATTTGCGATATGCAATAGATTCTACTAAATTGCAACAAAAATTAAACTGGGTGCCAAGTTTGCAATTTGAGGAGGGCCTTGCGAAAACAGTAGATTGGTATTTGGCAAATGAAGAATGGCTTAATAATGTTACTTCAGGCAGTTACCAGTCTTATTATGAAACACAATATCACGGGAGATAATTTTGTTCGGACTATTTAAAAAGAAACGCAAAGAACCTGAAATTAATTTTTCGGTAATCGGCACAGATATGCACTCTCACATCATTTCAGGTATTGATGACGGGGCACGTACGATCGATGATTCTATTGCATTGGCAAGAAGATTTAAAGCGTTAGGCTACAGAAAACTAATCGCAACTCCACATATCATGGCCGATTATTTTCGCAATACACCAGATACAATACGCCGTGGTCTCGATAAATTGAGGGAAGGTCTACTTCAAAACCAAGTCGATTTAGAAGTAGAGGCTGCCGCAGAGTATTATATGGACGAAACTTTTGAGAAAAAGGTAAGGGAGAAATCGGTATTAACCTTTGGCGATAATTATCTCTTGTTCGAACTTTCCTTTATCAATTATCCTTCAAATATTAACGATATGATAAAATTGATTCAGGATAATGGCTATAAACCAGTATTGGCGCATCCCGAGCGATACCCATATTTTCATGGTACTGTAGATAATTATAGTCGAATAAAAGATCAAGATTGCTATTTGCAAACCAATGCAATTGCATTAACAGGATATTATGGTCCAGGGCCCAAAGCTTTATCTGAAGAAATGATCGAAAATAATTTAGTCGATTTTGTAGGCAGCGACATGCATCATCTTCGTCATGCTGATGCATTAGTAGAGAGCCTACACACATCAAGCTTACAAAAATTACTTAGCGAACCGTTAAAAAATTCATTACTTTAGTGCTAATCAGCCAATACCAAAAATAAAAACGGCTTACTCGTATCTCAGGGCTTCAACAGGATCTAATTTCGAGGCCTTTTTTGCCGGGTAATAACCCGAAAGAATACCAACGCCCACGCAAAGTACAAGTCCACCCAAAATAAACATCCAAGGAATTATAAACGAGCCACCCATAGAGAATGATATTAAATTTCCAATACCAATACCTAATAAAATACCTAAAGCCCCTCCAATAAGGCAAATTACAACAGCCTCAATTAAAAATTGTTTACGAATAGTAGAAGGGTTTGCTCCAATAGCTTTTCTAATCCCAATCTCTCTGGTTCTTTCGGTAACCGAAACCAACATAATGTTCATCAGCCCAATAGAAGCACCTATCAGCGTAATCGTGCCAATGGCTATTCCCCCAATGGCTACCCATGCAAGATTTTCGAAAAGTGTTTGCGCAACAGCATCACTCTTGGTAACCTCAAAATTATTAGGCTCCTTTATTTTTATCTTTCTAATGTTTCTAAATTCAGAAGTAGCTTCGCCTATTATATTGTCCATCAAATCATTATTAGGAACCATAACAGTAATGGTATACGATGGGTTGTTATTAGAATTGATTAGCTTCGCTTTAAGTAATGGGATATATACCACCCGATCTGTATTTGCCCCCATACTTGCCCCTTTTGCTGCTAAAACACCAATTACCCTTAATCGGTTATTGCCCGCAGTAATGATTTTATCCAAAGGGGTTTCATTCTTAAAAACGGTTTTAGCAATTTCAGCACCTATTATACAAACATTATTGCCGTTTTCTACTTCTATCGGACTAAAATTCCGGCCTTGCGCTAATTCTAAGCCCTGAGAGGCTAAGCCATTTTCATCAAATCCTTGAATGTTAATATTTGGGTTTGTTTTTTCCGTTCCATACTTTACTGTAGAGCCACCACTTGCATATACACTCACAGCAACAGTAGCAGGAGTATTTAAGCGCTTCTTAAAAGCAATCGCATCTTCATATCGAATAGATTTGAAAGGTTTAGGCCTTTTTCCGCTTCCCCCAATTCTAATTCCTGTGCCACGGTTACGAATGTTAAAAGAGTTTGCGCCCATGCTCGAAAAGGCATCTGTCATGCTTTTCTTAACCGCATCAAGTGTTGTTAATATACCCACTAAAGCAGATAGGCCAATGGCGATGATAAGTGCAGTAAGTAACGTGCGCAAGCGGTTACTTTTAATGGATTGCAGCGCAATTCTTACGTTTTCAGTATAAGTCATTTAATAAAGATAAATCTTTTTTTAGACAACAAGATACTGCAAAATGTTACAGTATATTCGGATTAAACAGAGAAACTGGTACCGCAACCACAAGAACTGGCTGCATTTGGGTTGCTAAAGGTAAATCCACGAGAATTTAGTCCATCTTGCCAATCAATTTGCATGCCTAATAAATACATTTGATGCGCCTTATGCATAAATATTTTAATGCCTTCAATAAAAAACTCTTGATCACCCTCTTTTTTCTGATCAAAACCTAAAACATAGCTCATCCCAGAACAACCACCACCTTCAACGCCAACACGTAGCCCGAAATCTTCAGTAATCTCTTGCTGATCTTTTAATTTGAACAGTTCTTTAACAGCGCCTTCGGTAAAAGATACAGGTGCAAAAGCAGTTTCTATAGTGTTACTCATGATATTTAAATTTTATCTGTTACAAATATAAATAATAATGCACATTTTTGCTTTTCATGCCCTGCTAATATTACCTTAATTAAACAATACTCATGAATGTTAAACAAATACTTATCGATCTAATCGTTTTATCATTTGGCATATTTGGTGCTTTGATGGCATTTTATTATGTCG
This sequence comes from Pedobacter sp., assembly GCA_014377775.1. GTDB lineage: Bacteria > Bacteroidota > Bacteroidia > Sphingobacteriales > Sphingobacteriaceae > Pedobacter. The sequence goes on from JACMOW010000176.1 coordinate 16,814, forward strand.
TAAAAGGAGAGATTGAGCAGTTCTTCGATTTAAAAACAAGCGAACGAAATAAGGAAAGTAGGGCCGCTTTGCTGCCATTAAGATTGCAAGCACACGAGCGATTGATTATTTTTGTGGAGCGGATTAATCCAGCCAATCTGTTGTTACGTTTACATCAACAAGGCATAGGTGTGAAAGAGTTACAGAGTTTGGTTATAAATGATGTAAAATCAGAATTTCAACATAACATTGCGCAGCAACTGTATGTAAATTCTACCAGCTGGAATGTGATTCGTAAATTAAAGGACGATACCATTGGCATGATCAATAATGCAGTACAAGGGTTACCAGAAACTGCAACAGGAATAGATTTAAGTAAAAAAGTGCTACAGCATATGACAACGATAGTAGAAAATCCATACGATTTAACCATTGATCATTTGAAGAAAGATATACATCAACTTTTTTAAGAAGTATTTAGTCTAAACACTCTATACTAAAACCTTATACTAAATACTTTATACTAAGTACTAAAGATTAAAAGATGAACAAAAAACGCACTACCACCTCTGGAATTGAAATTAAAGACACTTATACTTCAGCCAAACCCTTAACCGAAAGCCCCGGCAAATTTCCATTTACCAGAGGGATACAGAAAGATATGTATCGTGGTCGGTTGTGGACAATGAGGCAATACGCTGGCTTTTCTACTGCCGAGGAATCAAATAAACGTTATCACTATTTATTGGCTCAGGGTACCATGGGATTATCGGTGGCGTTCGATTTGCCAACGCAAATAGGCTATGATTCCGATCATGAAATGGCCGAAGGCGAAGTGGGTAAGGTGGGAGTAGCCATCGACTCATTAAAGGATATCGAAATCTTGTTTGATGGCATTGAGTTGAGAGAAATTACTACTTCGATGACCATCAACGCCACAGCTTCGATTTTATTAGCGATGTACATCGCCCTAGCAAAAAAGCAAGGTGCTGATTTGAAAGATATTTCAGGCACCATTCAAAACGATATTTTAAAAGAATATGCGGCTAGGGGTACCTATATCTATCCACCAAAACCCTCTATGCGTATTATTACCGATATTTTTGAATATTGTAGTAAAGAAGTGCCAAAGTGGAATACCATTTCTATTTCAGGGTATCACATTCGTGAAGCAGGATCTACAGCTGTACAAGAGTTGGCTTTCACCTTAGCGAATGGAAAAGCATATTTAACTGCGGCGTTAGAAAAAGGATTAGACATTAACGTTTTTGCTAAACGTTTATCGTTTTTCTTTAACTGCCATAACAATTTTTTTGAAGAGATTGCTAAGTTTAGGGCCGCAAGGAGGATGTGGGCACATATCACCAAATCATTAGGTGCCACAGATGAAAAAGCACAAATGTTAAGGTTTCATACTCAAACCGGAGGAAGCACGCTTACCGCACAACAACCCCTAAATAATGTAATTCGAGTAACTAATCAGGCCATGGCTGCGGTATTGGGTGGCACACAGTCGTTACACACCAATGGCTACGACGAAGCGTTATCGCTCCCAACCGAAGCAGCAGCTAAAATCGCCCTGCGAACACAACAGGTAATTGCGTTCGAGAGTGGTGTAACCGATACCGTAGACCCCTTAGCTGGATCGTATTTTGTAGAAACCTTAACTGATGAAATTGAAGCTGCCGCGCAGTTATATATAGATAAAATAGATGCAATGGGAGGATCGGTTAACGCCATAGAAAATGGCTATATCCAACAGGAGATTGCAAATGCAGCATATCAATATCAGATTGAAGTAGAGTCAGCAGAAAAAATTATCGTTGGGGTAAATAAATTTACTCAGGAGAAAGAAGGAATAACCGATGTATTAAAAATTGACGAAACGATTAGAACCATTCAAATGGATAAGTTGAATCGATTAAAATCTGAAAGAAATAATGAGGCCGTTGCAATAGCGCTAAAAAACTTAAATGAAGCGGCAAAATCGGACCAAAATTTAATGCCTTTTATCCTGATTGCTGTAGAAGAATATGCTACGCTGGGCGAGATTGCGGATGGTCTGAGAAATGTGTTTGGCGAATATTAATTTAAGGTTAAAATATAGTTATCAACACAAAAAATTTAGGTTAAGCAGGATATGCTACTGCATTTGAACTACTTACAAAATAATTAAAAAATTTGTTCTTTTTGTTGATAATTTTTTGAATATTCGAATACTCAAAAGTGCGTATCCGTAACGTGCTTATTAGCATTGAAAACCAACAAATTATACAATAACAATGGAAAAAACTTGTACCGAAGTATGGAAAAACTGTCTTCAAATAATTAAGGATAACATTCCAACCCAAAGTTTTAAAACTTGGTTCGAACCGATATCTGCACTTAAATTAGATGGAAACGTTTTAACCATTCAGGTGCCTAGTTTATTTTTTTACGAATGGCTCGAAGAACACTATGTTGGGCTACTCCGTAAAACAGTAAAAAAACAATTGGGAGATGAAGGACGATTGGAATATAACATCGTGGTAGATAAATCATCAAACAGCGGCTCACCTTACACTACAAATATGCCCTCTAACGGAAATGGGGCAGAAGCAAAAATCCAATCTATGCCCATTCCGGTATCGATAAATAAGGACATTAAAAATCCTTTTATTATACCAGGCTTGAAAAAGTTAAATGTAGATCCGCAATTGAATGCGAATTATACATTTGATAATTACATTGAAGGCGATTGTAATCGTTTAGCACGTTCGGCGGGTTATGCTGTTGCTGCAAAACCTGGAGGTACCTCATTTAATCCATTAATGATATATGGGGGTGTGGGCTTAGGTAAAACGCATTTGGCACAAGCAATAGGCAATGAGATTAAGCGGAGTATGCCAGATAAATTGGTAATCTATGTTTCTTGTGAAAAGTTTTGCCAACAATTTGTCGACTCATTAAAAAACAATACCATTAATGATTTCGTTAATTTCTATCAAGCAATGGATGTTATCATTATGGACGACGTACATAATTTTGCTGGAAAAGAAAAAACGCAAGATATTTTCTTTCATATCTTTAATCACTTGCATCAATCTGGCAAGCAAGTTATATTAACCTCAGATAAACCACCGAAAGATTTAGCAGGTTTAGAAGAACGTTTGTTAAGCCGCTTTAAATGGGGTTTATCAGCAGATTTACAAATCCCAGATTTAGAAACCCGTATCGCTATTCTTAAGAAGAAAATGTATGCCGACGGTATCGAACTGCCAGGCGAGGTGGTAGAGTATGTAGCGCACAATATTGATAACAATGTTCGTGAACTAGAAGGTGCAATGGTTTCGCTATTGGCGCAGTCAACCTTAAATAAAAAGGATATAGATTTAGCCTTGGCTAAACAAATGTTAAAAAACTTTATCAAGAATACCTCGAAAGAAATTTCGATGGAATATATTCAAAAATTAGTGTGTGAATATTTCGAAGTGCCAGTAGATATGGTGAAATCGCAAACACGTAAACGTGAAATCGTACAGGCCCGTCAAATTTCTATGTATTTGTCGAAAAGCCACACTAAATCTTCATTAAAAACAATTGGTGCATTCTTTGGCGGTCGCGATCACTCTACTGTAATCTATGCTTGCCAAACCGTAGAAGATTTAATCGAAACAGATAAGAAGTTTAAAGCTTACGTAAATGATATTCAGAAGAAGCTGAAAATGAGTTAGCAAATTAAATTGCTGCTAACCCATAAAATAGACCAGCCACATGAAGTGCCTGGTCTATTTTGTTTTCAGCCAAAAGCTGTTTTACTTCATCTACTGTATATTCTTCTACATTTAAAATCTCATGTTCATCTAAATGTTGCGCATGGGTCTGTATTCCGCCAGTTAACAAAAAAGTAAAAGTTTTATTATTTGATGTAGCTGGATTGGGATAAAGTGTAGCCACGAGTTTACAGGTATCGAAGCTATATCCCGTTTCTTCCAAAAGCTCGCGTTTGATGGCTTTTTCAGGAGATTCATCCCCATCCATTACGCCACCTGGAATTTCCAAAGAAATTAAATCTGCAGCATAACGATATTGCCTAACTAAAATGATCTTTCCTTCTTTAGTTAGGGCGAGTGCATTTACCCAATTCGGATATTCTAAAACATAATAATCGTCCTTAATCGCCCCACCTTGTAATTTACAGGTGTCTACTCTCAACGTTGCCCATTTTTCTTTTACTAAATAGGTAGAAGCCAGTTTTTGCCATTTATGAATTTCCATTTTACAAATGTTGTAATTATTAGTCTTTTATAGATATTGCTGAATAGTTTTTTGCCGATGCAGATTAACCAAGTGCAGGATTTTATGCTCATTGAATAGCTGTTCGTAAATTAGATTAAGCTTAGGTGCAATAAGTTTGTTTTTGCTTTCACTCACCCCTAATTCATAATATAAAAACTCGCTAAGCGAATCCAGCTTCTCGGCCAAGAGTGCATTTGTATCTAGCCACTCCTTAAATGAGCTTGTATCAGGATCGGATAGCAGGTATAGTGGCAATCCAAAATTATCTTCCATCGTTTGCTGAAACAAAACCTCAGCCTCAACTAACTTCGACTCTAATTTTAATTTCATAATTCGGGCTAAAACTTGAGCAAGCTTTTCTATTTCAGCTGTAATGAGATCTCTTTTATACATCTTTTACCAACTTCCACTGCTTCCGCCACCACCAAAGCTACCTCCGCCAAAGCCACCAAAGCCGCCACCACCGCCACTTTCTCCTCCAAAACCGCCTCCAAAGCCACTACCCGAACCACCTCTACCTGAACCGCCTAATAATAAACCCATTAATAAGCCTTCTGCAACACCGCGACCACTGATCACTTCGCCACCGCCACCACCGCCGCCACGTTTTCCAAGAATGAAAACAATAACAACAATAATAATGATTACAATTATGCCAGCACCCCCTGTTCCTCCACGTTTTTTCGATTTAGGTTGCTCGTTTTTATATTCACCTTTAGTAAGAGAGATAATAGCGCTTACGCCCGCATCGATGCCAGCATAATAATCGCCATCTTTAAAATAAGGCTTTATATTGTTTTCTATAATTCGTTTGGTGTAAACATCGGGTAAAGCACCCTCTAATCCATATCCCGTTTGAATAGACATTTTCCGATCGCCAATAGCTATCAATAAAATGACGCCATTGTTTTTGGTTTTCCCGCCAATTCCCCATTTGCGCCCCAGTCCTAAAGCATATTCATTAATGTCATAATCGCCAACTGTTTTAACGATAATTACGACAATTTGGTTGGAGGTAGAGTCGTCAAAAGCAACAAGCTTTCTCTCCAACTGTGCAATTTGCGTTGCATTTAGTGTTTGTGTTAGATCGGTAACTAGTTTATTGCTTTTTTCTGGAAAATTCTGAGCAAAGCCAAAAAAGTAGCTAAGCGTAATAAGTACCGAGAGAATTAATCTTTTCATTGTTATTTATTTTCCTCTTGAGTCATGTAAATAATATCATTCGGCAATTCATTAACATCTCCATTTTGATAAGGAAAAAATAGGGCTAATTTCTCTCCCGCTAAAGAAACACCTGCGATAATGCCCTCTGCTATATTGCCACTTAAAAAATGAGCTTTCATCGCTACTTGTGTGGTTTCCCAAAAATCATCAGGAACAACTGTATCAATCCCTCGGTCACCGATAACGGCAAATTTATGATCTTCATGGGCTAAATAAATAAGCACACCATTGCGTTGCGCCGTTTTATCCATCCCAAGCTCTGCAAAATATTGTGTAGCTCTTTCAAATGCACTACCATGGCAAAGTTTATCAACCGCAATTCTGATTTCTCCAGATGTAGCTTTCTCAGCAGCAGCAATAGCATTCGCAATTAATTCTTGTTCCTTTTTAGTGAAAATAGACATATTTAATCGGTTTAATAAAGTAAAGGGTAATAACTATTATGATAAACAGCCATTACCCTAAAATGTTACTTCCTGTAACTAAAATTCTACTTTTGGTGCATTCTGAGCGCCAGCTTCTGCTTTAAATGCAGTTTTAGGTCCAAAACCAAACATACCAGCAGTTAAGTTATTTGGAAATGATCTTACTTTGGTGTTATAAACCTGAACCGACTCGTTAAAATCTTTGCGCGCTACAGTGATGCGATTTTCGGTGCCTTCTAACTGTGCAGAAAGATCACTAAATTGTTGTGTAGCTTTTAATTCTGGGTAATTTTCCGTCAGCACCATCAATTTACCCAATGCTTGGGTGATCTGACCTTGCGCAGCCTGATATTTCTCAATATTTTCTGCATTCAGTTTATTAGGGTCTATGGTAATTTTACTTGCACTGGCGCGGGCTTCAATAACGGCTGTTAATGTACTTTGCTCAAATTTGGCTGCACCTTTAACTGTGCTCACCAAGTTAGGAATTAAATCTGCTCTACGTTGATACTGTGTTTCAACATTGCTCCACTTTGTTTGTACATCAACATCCATTTTAACTAAGCTGTTATAGCCATTACACCCGCTTACTATAGCTATTACAACTACAAGTGCGATTACTCCAAATACTATTTTCTTCATTTTAATTATTTTTAGGTTCTTAATTGTGAATTAGATATCAATACTCATGCCTTGTTACGAAAACGGTTAAAATACTGACAACTTGCCATATTTCTAAGTTACCAGTTTTCCGTTAACAATTAGCAGTTTTAATACAAATAGTCCAAAAGCCTAATCGTCCGTAAGCCCGATGGCCGGGAAGTCCGTACTACAAGTTTACTGCGTCACGCTCCTTGCCCTATGCTCCACGCTAAACTAACCAACAAATTCCCTACTTTTGTATTGTTCGGGATAAAAACTCGATTCTATTGCTATGATAAAAGAAATTGAAATTACACTTTCGCCGGAACAGGTAACCAACTCGGATGCGATAACAACGCAGCTGGCAGCTACCTTAAAAGTAAAGGTAGCACGAATTCAAGCCCATCAAGTAATTAAGCGATCAATCGACGCTCGATCGAGAAAGGTGATTTATCGCTTACAGGTTAGGGCATTTATTGATGAACCTTTTTTACAAGAAACTGCCGTTTTCAATTATCCGCCAGTAAAAAATGAGAATGCCGTAATTATTGTAGGCGCTGGTCCAGCTGGCTTATTTGCTGCTTTGCAATGCTTAGAAAATGGTCTAAAACCAATTGTAATCGAGCGTGGTAAAGATGTAAAACAGCGAAGAAGAGATTTAGCCATCATCAATAAAGACGGATTGGTAAATACCGAATCGAATTATTGTTATGGAGAGGGTGGGGCAGGAACGTATTCTGATGGAAAATTATATACCCGTTCAAACAAACGAGGCGATATTAATAAGGTGCTGCAATTATTTGTTCAACATGGTGCGCATGAAGATATCTTAATTGATGCCCGTCCGCATATTGGAACCAATAAGCTGCCACAAATTATCTCGGCAATTCGCGAAACCATTCAAAATGCAGGTGGCGAGGTGCGATTTGACTCGAAATTAACCGATTTCTTAATCGAAAAGGGGCAAATTAAAGGAGTGATTGTTAATCAAGAACAAGAGATTTTAGCTGATTCAGTTATTTTGGCCACTGGGCATTCGGCGAGGGATATATATGAGTTACTACAACATAAAAATATTTTAATTGAAGCCAAGCCATTTGCATTGGGTGTTCGGATAGAACATCCACAGCAGATTATCGATAGTGCGCAATATCATTGTGACATAAGGAGTGAATTTCTTCCGCCAGCTTATTATAATATGGTAGAACAGGTAAAAACCAGAGGTGTGTTTTCTTTTTGTATGTGTCCGGGTGGGATTATTGCGCCATGTGCTACAGGAGTTGATGAAATTGTGGTTAACGGTTGGTCGCCCTCCAAAAGAAATAACCCTTATGCCAATTCGGGTACTGTTGTGCAGGTTACACTAGATGATGTACAAGGTTACGATCCTTTAAGGATGTTAAATTTCCAATCAGAAATTGAGAAGCTGGCTTTTGAAGCTGGTGGTGGCAATTTAGTTGCTCCCGCACAGCGGATGATTGATTTTGTAGAAAATAAATTATCGATCGATTTGCCTAAAAACTCTTATCTTCCCGGTACAAAGAGTGTAATGTTGGATAATATTTTACCTGATTTTGTTTCCGAGAGTTTAAAAGCTGCGTTACCTTTATTTGGAAAAAAAATGAAAGGCTATTACACCAATGAGGCCATTTTGGTTGGCGTAGAAAGCAGAACCTCATCGCCAGTGCGTATTCCAAGAGATAAAGAAACGTTTCAGCATCCGCAAATTACAGGGCTATACCCTTGTGCGGAGGGAGCAGGTTATGCAGGTGGAATTGTTTCGGCTGCTATTGATGGTATTAACTGTGCCAATGCTATTCTTAACAAGTAAAAACATTAACTGAAAAAGCATTGTTTTAACAATATGAAGAAGACATTAATTATTGGCGCTTCGCCTGATGAATCGAGATATGCGTATAAAGCTGCTCACATGCTAAAGAGGTTTAACCATGATATTGTGAATGTTGGGATTAAGAAGGGCGAAGTAGCTGGGGTAACTATTGAAAAACCAGAAATTATCCATAACGATATAGATACGATAACCTTATATATAGGTCCAGCGTTGCAAGCGCAATATCACCATTATATTTTGCAGACGAAGCCCAGGAGAGTAATTTTTAATCCTGGAACGGAGAATTCTGAATTGGAAAAGCTACTCGAACAGCACGGTATCGAGCCAGTTGAGGCGTGTACCTTGGTGTTATTAAGCACGGGGCAATATTAGTTATGCTTTTGTTTCGGCTTTGTTCTGTAATTGCTTCGATACAAGTTCGGGTGTTGTTCGGGTGTTACCTGAACAACACCCGAACAAAAGGGGTATTTTCCCGAAGGATTCCCGAACGCATGTCGAGGGTTTTTCGAAGCATGCCCGCCTGTTTCTCGATGGATTGTCGATTGTTGGCATTGCGCGTTGGAACAGATTGGGGGAGTTTGAATTTTTTCTACTTGTAAACCATGGGTTTAGGGGTTATTTAGGA
>JACMOW010000177.1 GCA_014377775.1 Pedobacter sp.
CCTTTCCAAATAAAACTATTTTACGGTCTGTTAAGATTGGAAAGGATGGTCGATTGTACGTTGGCGCTCAAGATGAGATAGGATATTATTACCCAAATCGTAACGGTGTGCTTACCTATAAATCGCTCAAAGCTTTAATTCCTAAAGCAGATCGCCAATTTGCAGATGTTTGGAATATTGAAATTGTAGATGATGTAGTTTATTTTAGAACGGTAACTAAAATTTTTCGTTTAAAGGATAATAAGATTGATGCCTATAGTACCACTTTAACTTGGGTTTTTATGGGTAGCGTAAAAAGTGAAGTGTTTGCTCATGAAATTAATATTGGCTTAAAAACTTTAAAAGATGGAAAATGGATTATTCGCTGTAACGACCCACGAATTATAAATTCGAATATTACTGCTACGTTACCTTATAATGGTGATACATTGTTGCTAACTACGCTAAAGGATGGACTTTTTTTGTTGATTGGCAACAAACTTATCAAAAAGACAACTGCACAGGATAAGACTTTTTATAACGATCGGATAAATGGAGCCATTCAGATTAATCCTAATTTATATGCTTTAGGTACCACTTCTACGGCATTGCTAATTATTGATCGGAAAGGGGTTTTGCAGCAGCAATTCTCTTATTCAGAAGGTGTATTGAACACGAATATCAGGAGTATCTTTCTAGATCAACGCCAGAACTTATGGCTTGGCTTGGACGATGGAATTGCTTTTATCGCTTTTAACAGCGCAATTAAACACATTTATCCTGACAAGAACAAGCAAATTTCGAGCTATGCGAGTAAGATTTTTGAAAGTAAACTTTACATCGGTACTTCAAATGGCTTATTTTCTGCACCTATGAATTTGGGGCATCCTGATTTTAGCAATAGTAAAGCTAAATTTTCTGAAGTTAAGAATACAAAGGGACAAACTTGGGGTTTAAATGAGATTAATAATCATTTACTTTTAGCTAAAGAAGATGGTGCTTTTGAGGTTAGGGGAGATGAGGCTTTTGCATTGTATAAAGATTTAGGAACATGGCTTTATCTCCCAATTGGTAACGATAGGATTATTACTGGCACTTACACTGGCTTGCAAGTGCTCGATTTTAAGAATGGTGAATTTATAAACAATCGAAATTTATCTTCATTAAACGAGCCTCTACGATTTGTGGTGGTAGATAAGAAAGTGAACTGTATTTGGGCGTCTCACCCTTATCGCGGTATTTTTAAGATGGATCTTTCGGCCGATAGGCGAAGTATTATCAAAACTACATTATTAACAGAAAAGGATGGGCTACCTTTGGCTTTATATAATTATATTTTTGCACTTAATGATAAAATTGTTGCCACAACAACTGATGGTATATATGAATACGATGCCATTAAAAGAAAGTTTCTTATTAGCAGTTATTTCAGACCGATTTTTAAAAAAATGCCTATTCAATGTTTGGTGCAAGACAAGAAGGGAAAGTTGTGGTTTGTTTCGAATAAAAAAGTTGGTGTGGTCGATTTTACAAGAAAATCTAAGCACCAAAACTTTGCAATTGTTGAACTTCCCGAATTAAGGACAAAAATTGTTGCTGGGTTTGAAAATATTTATCCATACAATGATAACAATGTATTTATTGGCGCAAATAAGGGATTATTGCATTTAGATTATGAAAAATATGCTGCCAACATTTATAAACCGAATGTGCTATTGGGTCAAATTCGAATTATTAGCGCGAAGGATAGTGTCCTTTTTGGTGGATACTTTAATAAAGATCAAAATAAAAAGGGAATTTTAGCCGAACTTCCTTATAAGTTTAATTCTTTGCACTTCGAATTTGGCTCTACCTTGTTTGAGCAAAAGGAGAATGTAGAATTCAGCTATCAGCTTAAAGGTTTCGAAGATAATTGGTCGGCTTGGAGTAGTAAAAGTGAAAAAGATTACACCAACCTCGGGCATGGAAATTATACCTTCATGGTTAAAGCGCGAAATAATTTGGGCAACGAATCGATACCTATAAGCTATCGTTTTACCATTAAACCTGCATGGTACCAAAGTAATGTAGCTTATGTGGTTTACTTCATCATTTTCGTATTTCTTTTATATCTATTGATTAAGTTTCAAGAGAAGGAACATCAAAAAGTCCAAGATAATTTACGTCAAAAGCATCAACTTGAAATAGAGCGAAATGAACAGCAGATTACAAAATTGCAGAAAAAGCAATTGGAAGCGGATGTTGATTTTAAAAATAAGGAACTGGCTACTACCACTATGCATTTGGTGCAAAGAGGAAAGTTATTATCTAAAATTGGGGATGAATTGTTGCCATTGGTAAAACAAACTACCAATAGGGATTCTGCAGAGGACTTGAAAAAGGTAATTCGATTGTTAAATGAAGCAAAAAAGTTAGATAACGATTGGGATCAGTTTGCTATACATTTTGATCATGTGCACACTAATTATTTGAGCAATTTAAAGGATAAGTATCCGAATTTGAGTCCTGGCGACTTAAAATTATGTGCCTATCTGAAACTTAATTTATCGTCGAAAGAAATTGCTCAGCTGCTAAATATTACCCCTAGAGCAGTAGAAGTGAGCCGCTATCGTTTACGAAAAAAATTGGGTCTTAAACCTGAGGTTAATTTATTTGATTTTCTATTTAAATAGCATGTTGCATGGGTCAAGGATTTTTCCGCTCCATGCCCCCATGCTTATCGCCTATAACTTGTAATAAACCTTAACCTTATTCTCCTTCACCGACCAAGCGATATAAACTTTAGCTTCTGTACCTAATCGATAGTTGAAACCATTTAATTTGGTCTCCTTAAGTTCATTATGAAATACTTTATCGGGTACATTTTTATCCGCTTGCTCTGAAGGTATTACCGCTGGCCATAAAAAGTGTTCTTCCTCAAAAAAATACTGAACCTCATTACTTAAGAATTTCATTTTATCGCGCTCGGTTTTAAGATTATCGTTTGCTTTTAGGAACGCATCTGTTTGAATGCTGGTTTGATAGATCTCTTTGCCTTGGTGAGATATAATTTTGAAAATTAGTGCGTTTCCCTTTGAAGTTGTTTCTCGTAAGGAAACCTTAAATGTGTCTAATTTAACCGTATCAGTGAAGGGTGTAGTCGTAGTTTTTTCTACATGCGTAACCTCGGTTGGCTTTGAGGTACAAGAAATAGTAAGGGGAATGGCGAATAATGCTACTACATACATGTTCTTCATAATCTTAACAAGTCGCTTGGCGAATCGATGGCTATCGATTCAATGGTGGTGAGTTTGGTTTGGATTTGATATCCATTTTCTATCCACCTTAACTGCTCTAAACTTTCTGCCAACTCTAAAATAGAAGGTTGTAACTTTGTTATTTCTAATAATGTGGCCGTTTTGTAGCCATAAATTCCTATATGTTTATAAAATTGATGGCTGGAGCTAGGATTGCGTAAGTAGGGAATAGGATACCGACTAAAATAAATGGCTTGCTGTTGATTTCCAATGATCACCTTTGGGATATTTGGATTATATAACTCTTGTTCACTGTGAATGGCCTTTATTAAAGTAGCTAATTGTACTTTTTCATCATTAAAGCAATCGCGCACTAGATTAATCTGAATAGGGTCTATAAAAGGTTCATCTCCCTGTATATTGATCACGATATCGTAGCCGGGAAGGTTTTTTGCCACTTCGGCACAGCGATCGGTGCCGCTTTGGTGGTTTGAGGCGGTCATTACAAATTCACCTCCAAAACGACTCACTTCATCAGCAATCCGCTCATCATCAGTAGCCACCACAACTTTGTTTAAACCAGAAAGGAGCGATTGTTCATATACGCGTTGAATCATTGTTTTTCCGCCAATATCTATTAAAGGCTTGCCCGGAAAACGGGTAGAAGCAAAACGTGCAGGAATAATGCCAAGGCTTTTCATCTTTCTTTTTTAAAAAAGCCCATTAATTTCAGCTTCTATGGCTTGTATAATCGTTCCTAAATCTTCTGGGTTATTGGCGAAGTCTAATTTGTCTTTATCTAAGATTAATAGTTTACCTGAGCTGTAGTTTTTAATCCACGCCTCGTATTTCTCATTCAATTTAGATAAGTAATCGATGCGGATACTGGCTTCATACTCTCTTCCTCTACGTTGTATATTATTAACTAGGGTGGGAACCGAGGCACGTAAATACACCAACAAATCTGGGGGTTTAATAAAGGAAGTGATATTTTCGAATATTGCCTTATAATTATCATGATCTCTAGTGGTCATTAAACCCATTTCGTGCAGGTTTTCTGCAAAAATATAGGCATCTTCATAAATGGTACGATCTTGTATAACGTCTCTTTTATTGCTTTCTATTTCAACAATTTGATGAAAACGACTATTTAAGAA
>JACMOW010000178.1 GCA_014377775.1 Pedobacter sp.
GATTAATATTATTTACTATTTCTTCTTCAACAAAATCGACATTGTTTTCATTTCTTTTCCGTCCTTCGTTTCGAACATTTCCATGGTATGCGTTTTGTCGTCAACTATTTTAAAAACCTCACGCATTGCAATATCTTTCCCAGACGCCACATCGGTAGCGCTACCTTTCAGATTCATGGTTTTTGTAGCATCGTCATAATTCCCCTCCATGTACATAATGCCCGTTCCCATATTATCAATCCAAGTACTGATATAAATTTTCTTTGCATTATCATAAGCTAAAGTGCCCACCCCTTCAAATGGCATTCCATCGACAGCACCTTTATAGGCTGACTGCTGATATCTTCCTCCTAAAATCATTTTATTCTCACAAACGGCCTTATTTACGCTCGGAGAATCTGGATTATAATAAAATGATATTTCTGCATCCCATTTCCCATCGGCCTTTGCCAACATTTGATGCGATTTGCCAGGGGTCATATAAGCTGCCCAAGCCTTATTCATAGCGGCAGTATCTACTGGCTTGCCACTCGTATCTGATGCCGCTAAGCTAGTGCTATCGGCAGCTTCGCTTTTCTTTTCGCTGTTACAAGCTGCCAAAATTAACATGGCAATACTGAGAATTAAATTTACTCTTTTCATGATTTTAAGTTTTAGTGATTAAATTGTTTATAATTTTTATAGCCATAAATCGTGATATGTGTGAGCAAAAATACACAAAAAACAAAGTTTACGACTAAATACCATAAGGTGTCGTTACTGATAAAATTAAATTCTATCGCCGCACTTAAGATATTTCCAAAACCATAAACTAAGGTTCCAATAAAATATAAGGTCCAACCCCCTATTAGGTAATGCCAAATCCCCCACTTATATTCTTCAACCTGAAAACTCCTTAAACCTAGCCAGTTAAAAACAATAATTGCCAAAATCCCTGCCGTAGAATTAAAAGTTCCACTCTTTAAGTACAGCAATACATAAATGATGGCAAAAATGATATTGAGCGAAGAAAGTCTTTGTATACTCATTCCAGTTCCCATTCTATTCCTTCTTTATCTTTCTCCACGTGCCTAAGCGCTGGCTGATCGGGTACAAAAACGACCTCCAACCCATCCCTTAATCGAGCTACAAAAACCACAGATGCTGCCCTCTTAGTTTTGTCACCAATCATTCCCATTCGATTTAGGAAATGCACACCCATCGCAACCCATACCACCTGTTCGCCAACCAAATTTAAGGGCACCTGTAATTTTGCACCCCGAAAGTATTCACCGTGCAAGGGAATAAGGAGATCTTTAATGGATACCACCTCATCATCACCATCAAAGTTTAAATTGTATACCATTAGCTGGAGTACAACTGCATCTGCCTTTGCAACCTGTTTAAATAAGTCGGCTATAGAATTTCCCTTAAATGCTATGTGTAGTCCCGTTCCATCTAATTTTATTTCAGGTTGCTGGTGAAGTAATGAATCTAGCCTGACCGATTCATTAAACTGGAAACTTCGAAAGACACCAACATCACCTTGTCCGAACTTCTTAGCACCTACCAGGTTTGCTGGAATGGTCTTAAAAACCTTTAATATATACTTTGTAAAACAGCTAACCACGGCTGTATCGCCATATTTTTTAATCAATGGCGCAAAGGCATTTCTTATGCGGGCACCTACTTTACTAGCCTCCCCAAAATCGGAACTGCTTTTTTTGGTAGCTGCTGTCTGCTTCATGGGCTTGGTAGATTTTGCTTTCGCATATTTCTTTCCCTTACGGTTGGAGAAGATCACATCGCCCATTTTTCCAGAAAGTGGAATTATTCCTTCTTGTATTGCCATAAATTTTGTACTTTGGTGGAATATAATTTATACTAGTATAAAGCTAATCAAAATCCTTCCAAAAATTAGCTCTTCATCACAAATTCCAATCTTCAACTCCGTATCAACTCCAACTCAAGTCCGTGTTAACTCCGTGTCAAATCCGTAATTGCAATACAATTGCAATACGCTTACTATACCCTACCGCACTATTGCTATACCTTAGTGGAATTGCAATAGCAAAGTAGAGACATTTTAGGCAGCTTCTGTTTTATTTTTCACCAGCATTCCATTTGCCCTGACAAGGTCGAATATAGCATCCCTGCCCATTGAAATCCCCAAGGTCTTTAAAAAGCCGTTGTTAAGCTCTTTACAAAGTTTAATGTACCCAGTCTTGGGTAATTCTCTTCTGATCTCTTTTATCCGCTCGAGTACAATATGCTCCTGGAAGACCTGCAGTTGCGGTCTTTTTAAATGGTTATACCACGCCTGTCGGGTATAGCCAAATGCTGCGCAAAGGTTATCCAGGCTGTAATGAATGCGTGTGCCCCTAAGTTCCCCGATCACTTGGTAGCAGCTTTTTTTTTGAGATCTGTTCGGTAGTCCTCATTGGCGATGGCAATGACCTTTTCCAGGGCTGCGATCTTCAGCTCGGCAAGGGCAAGCTTCTTTTCCAATGCCTTGAGTTCCTTGGAACTGGATGAAGAATCTTCTGCTTCTATGGGTTCTTCACTCATAATGCCTTGATAATCTTTTCTGTACCAAGACACGAAACGGGCAACATTACCTTTGCTTATTTCGTATTTCTTTGCAACATGGCCGTAGCCGTGATCTCCATTTGAAAAAATCTTGGTCCTGCCAAGTTTTCCCTTAGGTGTGTTAATCATCATACTCATTTTTCTTTTTTGAAAAACTTTCCTAGGTAAACTTTATTTAGGAATGGACATTATGGTATATCTTAAAAAAAGCAAATTACATCATTCTTATTTGAACAATTCTAAATACCAATTGTTAAACTTTACAATTAATAATATATATCATGACAAAGCAAACGAAATTATTAACTGGTTTATTAGCTGGTGCAGCGCTAGGAGCCGCAATTGCCTTGGTGTTAGCATCAGATAAAAACGACGTCTTTAAGCAAAAAGCTGGCGACTGGCTCTGCGACCTCTTGGACAATTCGAAAGATAAAATGGGAACAATAGGCAATCTATTAGTAGAAAATTTAAGAAAAGTTAAAGCCTGAATTTCTCTTTAAGCTAAATCAAAACTATCTTTAGATTCATGGACGTTTTTGGTTTAGCACTTTCGGATTTTTATAAAAACAATTCATCTGATATATTATGGCTGCACAATTCTTATGGAGAAGCAGAAGAGATGCCAGTAGATGTTTTTTTTAGAACTGAGAGCGAAATGCCAACACTAGAGCATAAAGCACTCTCATTATGCCATGGAACGGTACTAGATGTTGGCGCAGGCGTAGGAAGTCATACCCTTCTATTACAGGAAATGAACATCGATGTTACCGCCATAGATATTTCGGCCGAAGCCGTAAAAATAATGAAGCACCGTGGTGTTAAAAAAGCCTTCAATCAGAATATTTTTTCAACAAAAGAGAAGTACGATACCTTATTGTTCTTGATGAACGGAATTGGCTTAACCGGGACTTTAGCTGGTTTTATTAATTTTCTGGAACAAGCTAAAATTCTGATCACCAGAAACGGGCAATTGCTGTTCGATAGCTCTGATATTTCCTACCTATATGAAGAGATACCCAAACCCGAAAACAACTATTTTGGTGAAGTTAGCTATTGTTACACCTACAAAAAACAAAAAGGAAAATGGTTCAATTGGTTGTATTTAGATAAAGAAACACTAATCTACACCGCAAAACAAAATGGTTGGCAATGCAAAATTATTTTTGATGATGGTGAAGATCAATATTTGGCTAGGCTAACCCTAATTAGCTAATACAGATTCGCACATTTACAAATTAACTCTGTTCTTCCCAAATACAAGCAATGTTTATAATAGTTTGAACAGCTTTCTCCATATCTTGTACCGAAACCCATTCTTGTTTACTGTGAAAAGCGTGCTCACCAGCAAATATATTCGGACAAGGCAAACCTATAAAAGATAATCTTGAGCCATCGGTTCCACCTCTTATGCTCCTTCTTTTGGCTACCAGCCCTGCTCTTTCTATGGCCATAATACCGTATTGGATAACTTGAGGGTATTCATCCAATACTTTTTTCATGTTTCTATATTGTGCAGTTACCTCCATTTCGTAACTCGAGTTTGGATAAGACACCATTACCTTTTTAACTGCCTCTTCAAGCGTTAGCTCATGCGCCTTTAACAATTCATCATCAAAATCCCGGATGATAAATTGCGCTTCGGCTTGCTCGGCATTTCCATGTATACCAACGGGATGAATAAAACCTTCCTTTCCAGCAGTTACTTCTGGTGTTAGTTTATCCTTTGGCAAAGCAGACAAAATAGCCCCCAGAATTTTTATTGCACTTTCCATTTTACCTTTCGCAAAGCCAGGATGGGCACTTACACCACGAATAATTAATTTTACACCATCTGCAGAAAATGTTTCATCTTCTATTGAGCCTAAGGTTTCTCCGTCAACGGTATAGGCAAAATCAGCACCTAGTTTTTTTATATCTACTTTATCTACCCCCCTACCAATTTCTTCATCCGGCGTAAAGAGTATTTTTATAGTGCCGTGCTTTACGTTGGGATGAGCCATAAAAAAAGCTGCTGCTTCCATAATCTCTGCTAAGCCTGCCTTATTATCTGCCCCTAAAAGCGTTGTTCCACTTGCGGTGATAATGTCATTCCCCAACTGAGCGCACAGATCCTTATGTTCAGCTAATCTTAAAATTATTGAATGATCATCTGGTAAAATCAAATCTTCTCCTTGATAATTATGATGAATAATTGGCTTTACGTTTTCTCCACTACAATCTGGAGAAGTATCCATGTGCGAGCAAAAACATAGAATAGGAACATGTTTGGTGCTATTTGATGGTATGGTGGCATATACATAGCCGAACGCATCACAATGTGCATCTTCAATACCCATTTCAATTAAACCTTGAACTAAAACGTGAGCTAAGTTCTTTTGTTTTTGAGTAGATGGATAAGTTAATGACGATGCATCAGACTGTGTGTCGATCTTAGCATAACTGATAAACCTATTTTGAAGCCCTTGTTCTTTATTTTGATAGTGTAACATAGAATCCAAAATTAAAATAAAAAAAACTAATTTAGTGGTCACAATTTTTTATGAAAAGACTAAGCTTTTTAACCTTGTTTTTTTTATCGCTAAACGCGTTTGCTCAATTAACACCTTTTGAGCGCAGCGGTAAAAAAGAAACTGCCACCTATACCGAAGCCATTGCCTTTTACCAACAATTGGTTAAAACCTTCCCTCAACAATCGAAATTATTTACTTACGGGAGTACCGATTTTGGGAAACCCCTACATTTACTGGTTTTATCGAAACAAAAAATATTTGATCCTGCTACCCTAAGAAAAAGTGATAAAAGAATTTTACTCATTAACAATGGAATTCATCCCGGTGAACCCGAAGGTATAGATGCAAGTATGTTATTTGCGAGAGATCTGTTAAAGAACAATACACTCCCAGATAATGTGGTGATTTGTATTATCCCTGTTTACAATATAGATGGTAGCCATAACCGCAGTGGCACATCCAGAGCAAACCAAAATGGTCCAATCGCCTATGGCTTTAGAGGAAATGCTAAAAACTACGACCTGAATAGAGATTTTATTAAAACAGATTCTAAAAACTCTCAAGCTTTTCAGCAGATTTTTAATACTTGGCAGCCTGAAATATTTGTAGATACGCATACCAGTAATGGAGCCGATTATCAATATACAATGACCCTTATTCCAACCCAAAAAGATAAATTAAACCCTATTTTAGCTAGCTATTTAACAAAAACGTTGGTGCCTGATTTGTATGGCAAAATGAAAGTAAAGGGCTACGAACTTATTCCTTATGTGAATTCGATTAACGAAACCCCTGACGAAGGAATAACAGGCTTTATGGAGTCTCCGCGTTACTCAACCGGCTATGCTGCACTGCATAATTGCATCGGCTTTATGCCCGAAACACACATGCTCAAATCTTTCGATAAGCGTGTAGAATCTACCGAAAAATTATTGCAAACCTACGTTACCATCATCGCGCGTGACGCAAAAATTATTGGAGAAAATAAGCGCAAGGCGGATGAGTTTACTGCACAACAAAAAGATTTTCCACTAGATTGGAAATTGAATAGATCGGTATACGACAGCATTGAATTTAAAGGGTTTGTGGCCAAACAAAAACCGAGCGAGGTAAGCGGACTTAGCAGATTATACTACGACAGAAATGAGCCTTTCACCAAAAAAATAAAATACTGGGA
>JACMOW010000023.1 GCA_014377775.1 Pedobacter sp.
GTACCCAAGAGGAGATTCGAACTCCCACACCCGTGAGGGCGCCAGCCCCTCAAGCTGGTGCGTCTACCAATTTCGCCACCTGGGTTTGCAGATACAAATATAATGGAATGATTGGGTTTTAAAAGAGAAAATTAAATGCTAAAAGATAATCCGTCAAAAGCTAACCTGACACTGGGCGGCAATTCCTTTTCTACATCGGCATGTAAGCCTAAATTATGGCTAATGTGCGTGAAATACGTAATTTCAGCACCTGCTCTACCCGCAAATTCAATCGCTTCTGCCAATGTAAAGTGAGAAATGTGGTTTTCTCGCTGTAAAGCATTAATAACCAAATATTTACTACCCATTATTTTATCCAAAGAACTGTCTGCTATAGTTTTTGCATCAGTGATATAAGTAAAATCGCCTATTCTATAGCCCATTACAGGCATTCGATAATGCATCACCTCTATTGGAATAATCGTTGTTTCACCAATTTGAAAAGGCTGATCGCTTACAGTGTGCATATTTATTTGTGGCAAGCCATGGTACTTTGTATCCTCAAAAATATACGAGAACTCTCTTTTTAGTGCCTCTTGTACTCTAGGAACGGCATAAATCTCAATTCTTTTATGAAGAAGGTAATTAAACGGGCGGATATCATCTAAACCCGCAACATGATCTTTATGCTCATGCGTAAAAAGTATCGCATCTAAATCTTTTACGCCTGCTCTAAGCATTTGATACCTAAAATCGGGGCCACTATCAATTACTAATGTACTATCGGGTGTTTCTATCAAAATCGAAACCCTCAATCGCTTGTCTTTGGCATCGGCCGATTGGCATACAGCACACCCACAACCAATAACGGGTATTCCCTGTGATGTTCCTGTACCTAAAAAAGTTACTTTCAAAATTCTTTATATTAGCTGCTAGATTATGATGACTTTTGCAAATTTTATACTACTATTTTAAAATCTCATTGGCAATTTGCTTTCCGAAATCACTCTGTTTCACTTTTAAAGATAAACCATTATAAAACAAAGCAGCAGAATCTAAAGATAAATCATGCCGTCTAAAAATGATTAAGTAGGCCGACAAATAAGAATTAGGATTTTTTGATATAAAAGCATAATCAATCTGTTTTAATTGTTCATTATAAGGTTTAAAATGATCCTGTATATCATCTACTTTCATGTAGAGCACATCCTGTTCTGCCTGCGGAAATTTTGCCTTAACTGAGTTTAAGTACGCTTCATTGGCAACTTTGTAAGCATCTTGATACGGCTTCAATTCAGAATTAATTGAAATTTTTAACTTCGCTAAATGTGTAGCATCATCTTGCATTTTGCAACCTTTTAATTTAAAATTTTTATAATTGCCTTCCGTGATTTCCAATTTCATATCACCAGGCTCTATAAATAGACTGGTGTAGTTCGGATCATCGGTATTTTTGCCAGGTAAAGAACTCCTTAAATAAGCATTTTTCGGCTCATTAATCTCTCCATTAAATGCAAATAATTGGTTAAATATAGCGCTACTATCTGTTTTAAACTTCCCATTTTTATCTTGATAACTAAGGTAGACATACCCATTATTTCTCCAATTAATAGTGCCCTTAATAGTAAATATGGTTTGCTGTGCAAAAACTGCCATACTCATTAGACCAAGCATAACAAATAATCCAATTTTTTTCATCCTCTGTTAAGTAGTTAGTGGA
>JACMOW010000179.1 GCA_014377775.1 Pedobacter sp.
CATCTGGTGGCTTTTCTGCCATCGCCTATGGCTATGGAAACGTTGAGTCGTATGCCTATTTAGCGGGTGCAAATATTCAAGATTTTACCTTTCAACCCGAACTTACTGGTACCACACAAGGTGTTACAAATGGTTGTGTGGGGTTGCCAATTAGCTTAAAAATTAACCTACCTTATAAGCCTACAAAATTAGTTTGGAATGTTGGGGATGGCAGCGGTAATACTACAGAGGCTCCCCCAATACCGAAGGATAGTTTGATTCGTAACGGTGTTGTATTTTACACTTTTGTGTATCCTAAACCCATTGTTTATACGCTACCTAACGATTACACATTTAGGGTGGTTTCCACTAAGCCATCTGCTGATAACTGCGGTGCTACGGAAGAGCTGAGCGTCGATTTCACCGTAGATCCTTTACCCACAGCTGTCATTGCTGCTAATTTAACCTCATGCTCAGCACAAGAAGTAACTTTTAGTGCTGCATCAAGTGTCGCAAATGTTTCGGGAAAAACACTTACAAAATGGATATGGGATTTTGGTGATGGAAATTTCTCTTCCTTACAAAATCCAAAGCATACCTATTCTGTTGCCAATGCCACCACTTTTAAAGTAACCCTATCTGTTGGTGCCGATAATGGTTGTTTTTCGGATGTAGTTACTTCAAATATTGCAATCGGTCCACAACCCGTAGCTGTTTTTAATAGCACTTTTAACGGAATTACGAGTGTAAATAGTAACATCAATAGTTGCATAAACACAGCAATCACTTTTCAAGATAAATCGACCATTGGAGGTGGAGCCACCATTACCGAATGGCTTTGGGATTTTGGCGACAAAACAAGTTCAACATCACAAAGCCCAGTACACAGCTACACCAGCGCTGGTATATATATGGTAAGTTTAATTGTGAAAAGTGATACTGGATGCGAAAGCTTATTACTTACTAAAACCTTCAATATTACAGATTTACCTATTAATGATTTTACACTACCTGAGGTTTGTGCTAAAGATGGGATAGCGATATTTAAAAATCTATCAACCGATTACGATAAGCAAATTACAGGTTTAACGAGTTATTTGTGGGATTTTGGAGAACCTGCATCAGGCGCTTTGAATACCTCAACCGCTATAGATGGTAATCATAAATACAATACACCAGGTACTTATAAGGTGGTGTTAACCATTAAAAATACAAATGGCTGTGTAGTGGTGTTAGAAAAAGTCTTTACTGTAAATGACTCCAGTCCAATAGCTAATTTCGAAGTGCTAAATACCAATTTTTGTAGCAATAAAGCCTTGGTTTTAAAAAATACCTCAAGGGTAGATATAGGAACAATTAGTCGCCTAGAATGGTACATGGATGGTGTAAAAATACTAACCGATGACGATCCGTTACCAGATAAGAAATATGCATTTGCACTACCTTCGCTTGGCGGGAATACGGATAAAATTTACGATTTCAGATTGATCGTTTATTCTGGTGTAACTTGTAGCAATGAAATCAGCAAAAAAGTTACCATAAAACCTTCGCCTCAAATTAGCTTTACGGCATTAACTCCAATTTGCGAAAACGATGGTGATGTTAAAATTGTTCAAGGCCAGGAAAGTTCATCCCAAAACGGTTCAGGTGTATATAGTGGCAAAGCCATTTCTGCTGATGGCACATTTGATCCTAAACTTGCTGGCCCTGGTATTCATACCATTACCTACACTTTTATCAGTTTAAATGGTTGCGACTCTGTTTTAACGCAAGATATGATGGTTTTTGAGTCGCCGCTGGCGGATGCAGGACCCTTAATTTATATTCTTTCTGGTGGACAAATAAAAATTCCGGCAAAGGCGAGTGGTAAAAAAATAACCTATAAGTGGACGCCATCGCTGGGTTTAGATTATGATGATGTACTTAATCCGATCGCCTCGCCCGCCGAAGACACAGAATATATACTTACCGTAACTACGGATGAAGGATGTGAAGTAAAAACCAAAATAATGATTAAAGTTTTGGGCGAAGTACATCCTCCTACCTCTTTTAGCCCTAATGGGGATGGAATAAATGATGTTTGGCATATTTTATTGTTAGATTCGTATCCCGATAACATGGTCGAAATATTTAATAGAGCCGGACAGAAAATTTTTGAAAGTAAAGGATATAAAATTCCATTTGATGGGAATTTTCAAAATAAACCTCTACCTGTCGGAGTTTATTACTATATTATCGCTCCAAAAAGTGGTAGAAAGACAGTTACTGGATCCTTAACTTTAATTAGATAAATTGAAAAAATACCTTATTCTGTTAATTGTATTAGCGAGTATGCAAGTTTTTGCACAACAAAGGCCACAGTATACCCAATATATTTTCAATAATTATCTATTAAATCCGGCATTGAGTGGAATAGAGAACTATACCGATTTTAAGGCAGGTTTTAGAAAGCAATGGACGGGTATTGATGATTCCCCTCAAACTACATTTGCCTCCGCACATTGGGCTTTGGGGGGCGAATATCTTTGGAAAAATCCATTATCACTACCTGAAAAGGGTGTAGATCCGATGAGCGATAATTATATGCAGAACTATACAGCTTCGCCAGCACACCATGGCGTTGGCGCAATGGTTATTTTAGATAAGGCTGGTCCATTAACTCGATTAGATGCCAATTTAACTTATGCTTATCATTTACAACTTGGAGGAACATTAAATTTATCGTTGGGTGTGGCTGCTGGAATAACGCGTTTTGGCTTAGACGTAACTCGGCTCGAATTGGAAGACCCAGCTGATCCGGCGCTTAGAAATACCATTGTTTCACAGTATAAACCTGATCTTGCTGCGGGACTTTGGCTCTATGGTGCTCGTTTTTTTGCTGGAGTTTCAGTACAGCAAATCTTACCCCAAACACTATCTTTCACCAATGATGCCTCGTATACTCAAGGTAAAACTGTGCCGCACGGATTTGCAACAGTTGGTTATAAATTTACGATCGATGATACCATTTCTGCCATTCCATCGGTAATGGTTAAATATGTTAGGCCAACAGCGCCATCAATAGACGCAAATTTGAAAGTGAGTTTTAGGGATCGGTTTTGGTTAGGAGGAAGTTACCGTCAGCATGACTCTTTTTCGGCTTTGGCTGGATTTAATTTCAGTAAACTGGTTAATTTAACCTATTCTTACGATTTTACCACCTCAGAACTTAATAGTGTGAGTTCTGGTAGCCACGAAATTGTTTTGGGCATCCAATTGAATAATGTTTATCAAGCGGTAAGCAACATGAGAATGTGGTAGTTAAAGTTCCTTTCTGAGCCTCGCTACTGGAATATTCATTTGCTCACGGTATTTCGCTACCGTTCTTCTAGCGATGTTGTAGCCTCTTTCCTTTAAAATATCAGTTAATTTCTCGTCTGCTAGAGGCTTATGCTTATCTTCGTTTCCAATACAATCTTCTAATATTTTTTTAACTTCTTTATTGGAAACCTCTTCACCACTTTCTGTTTGTATGGCTTCAGAAAAGAATGATTTTAGCAAGAATGTTCCAAATTCGGTTTGTACATATTTGGAGTTGGCTACCCTCGAAACGGTAGAAATATCCATTCCAATTTTATCTGCAATATCTTTTAAAATCATTGGGCGCATTTTACGCTCGTCAGCAGTTAAAAAATACTCATATTGATAATGCATAATGGCATTCATCGTTTTAAGCAAGGTTTGTTGCCTTTGTTTAATGGCATCGATAAACCATTTCGCTGAGTCTAGTTTTTGTTTTACAAACTGAACGGCTTCTTTTAATTTTTTATCTTTTTGGGAGGCTTTATCATAATGATCAAACATATCTTTATAAGAGCGACTAACTCTTAATTCTGGTGCATTCTTCGAATTGAGCGTTAAAATCAAAACACTATCGTTGTTGCTGATATGAAAATCTGGAATAATTTGAAGCTGCTTAGTTGTTACTTGGTTTGAGTCTCCTGGTTTAGGGTTTAAGCGTAAAATTTCGGCAACTACTTCTTTCAATTCCTCACTAGTTAGGCCTACAGATTTTTCTAATTTATCGTAATGCTTACGGGTAAACTCGTCTAAATGATGTTCTACAATGGCAATAGCTATTTTAACAATTGGGTTATTTACATCTTTACGTTTTAATTGCAACGATAAACATTCTTGCAAATCACGTGCGGCGATACCTGGAGGATCAAAGCCTTGAATTACCTTTAGCATATCCAAAACCTCTTCTTCTTCAACCATTACGTTCTGAGAAAAGGCCAAATCATCAATCATTGAGGTTATTGGGCGACGTAAATAGCCATCATCGTCTAAGCTGCCAATGATTTGTTTACCTACAATAAAATCGTTATCTGATAATGGAAAGAGATCGAGCTGTTGCTGTAGGCTTTCAAAAAATGTACTTTCAATAGCGATTGGTGTTTCTTTCTTATCTTCATCATCGTCGCTATTGTTATAAGAGTTGCCATAATCGTTGGCATTATCATCTTGTAGGTAATCTTCTACGTTAAATTCATCCGTACTTGCATCGTCTTTTGCTTCTTGATTAAAGTCATCTGGGGAGTCATTTAAGTCATCATATTCGTTAACTGGCTCTTCGCTAGTCATCAAACTTGGATCTTCTAAAGCTGGATTTTCTTCTAATTCTTCTTTTATGCGAGTATCTAAAGCAACAGTTGGCACCTGCAACAGCTTGATAAACTGTATTTGCTGAGGCGATAACTTTTGAAGTAGTTTTTGTTGTAAATGTTGTTTTAGCATTT
Organism: Pedobacter sp.; assembly: GCA_014377775.1. Lineage (GTDB taxonomy): Bacteria > Bacteroidota > Bacteroidia > Sphingobacteriales > Sphingobacteriaceae > Pedobacter. The sequence goes on from JACMOW010000179.1 coordinate 4,758, forward strand.
TAAAGGAAGAAATTTTAAGAGTCCAAAAATAAGCATTTGCTTTAGATAATACCTAAATTTTACATGCTATTCTAATAATATAGTTAACCTAAGGCTTAAAAACGTTTGGAAACTTCATGAAATTTTTTAATTTTATGATAAGATTTACAAATTTTATTTAATTAATTATAGAGAAAAACTTATGGGTTTTGTTAAAGAATTTAAAGAATTTGCAGTTAAGGGAAATGTAATGGACCTTGCTGTGGGGGTAATTATTGGTGCTGCTTTTGGTAAGATTATAGATAGTATTGTTAACGATCTTGTTATGCCCGTAGTTGCGGCCATAATTGGTAAGCCAGATTTTAGCAATATTTACATTGTTTTACGAGGTACTGTACCTGATGGAACTGCTTTAGTTGAGGCAAGAAAAGTAGAGGGTGCCGCTATTATTGCCTATGGTAATTTCATTACGGTAGCAATTAACTTCATTTTATTAGCGCTTGTTATATTTATGATGGTCAAAGCAATCAACTCAATGAAACGTAAAGAAGAAGCAAAAGCTGTAATTGCACCTCAGGAGCCAACCAAAGAGCAGGTATTGTTAACTGAGATTAGAGATTTGTTAAAGAAATAGGTCGGTGATTAAGATTTTCCGTGTGGCATAAATCGTTTTGAGTGCTTTATGCAAATCGCCTAACTAAAAACTTCTTTTAACCTTAGGGTTTGTTACGATCACGTAATCTCCCAATTGCTTATATTTATTCCAATCGGGATTATCGAAATCATCAGCAGAGAAACAAGAAATGTTTATAATTTTAAGTTTAGGCGCATAGCTTTTTAGTTTAGCTAATGTGCCTAACTTTTCGTCGCTGTGAAAACGCCCATTCACCTGAAAAATCTTTTTATCCTTATTCTTTTTTACATATTTGGCAATAGACCATGCCATGGTTGCATCCCAAAAATTTTGAGTTTGATACACTTTCATTCCGCCCATGCTGTGTCCGCCAAGTGTTTCGATAAATTTGTCATAATATCGCCCAGTGGCGGTATCAATAGGTAGCGGAGCAAAAAAAGCTTTCGAATTTTCGGGTAATTGATTTAATACTACCAATCCACCACGCGTTACAACATTACTATAACGTGCAGCTGCATTTCCACCAATTACATCCAATTGATTCACTTTAGCTAGCTCAATCATGGGTTTATAATCTTTATAGTTATTCCAAGCTCTTGCCTCTTTAATAAAATTTTTCTCCGAAATTATACCTTTTAAATATTCGTTAATTACAGGTTGAATGTCAGTATGAAACATTTCCATGGTTATTGCAGTTTTGCCAGGATAGGTGATTGCCATTTTTTTAAATAGCTCGGTTTCTAGGTAATGGCCAATCGAGTCATTATGTTCTTCACCAAAAAACAACACGTTTGCTGAATTTAAATGGTTAATTATAGCGTCGATGGTAGTAATTTTGCCGTTTTTTACATCGTAAATTTTGTAATGCTGAGTAATGTCTTGTGCGACAGCTAAACTTGGCATAAACAATGCGATTAGAATAAAAAAATTCTTCATATTTGATTCGTTAAAGCAAGAAATACAAATTAACAAATAATTTTACCGATTA
>JACMOW010000024.1 GCA_014377775.1 Pedobacter sp.
CAGGATACGAGCGCGCATTCGTAATTGAGATTAATGTTAATTTATTTTGTAATCTTACAGTTTTTCGAAATAGGAAATAATTATTCCTGAATTATGATCATGCAGATGTCGCTATTTCTGCAATCTGATCTGAAGCATAAATATGTACCCCAGTCTCATTTGCAGTTCCCTTAATAAGCATAGCATCGGCAACTTTTTCTATTTTAATGCTACGATATTTTTTTAACGGACCAATTAAGATCGGATTTATTAAGCGCATTAATCCAATAAAGATATTTTCTGCCGAACGGTGCTCTTTTCTATTGCCATCTAATAAGGATGGGCGATAAATATGAATGGATAGAAAAGGAATTTTTTGTAAATCTCTTTCTACTTCTCCTTTTGTACGGCTGTAAAACAATTTCGATTTCAAATGGGCGCCCATAGAAGAAACTAAATGGTAGGTGGTAGCTCCATTCGCAAATGCTATATTGGCCACTTCAAGTGGGTATTGGTAATCTATTTTACGGTAGCTGCTTAAATCAGGTGTTTGCTTAATGGTAGTACCCAAGCAACAAAAAACATCATCGCCATTTATTTCTGATGCGTAATTGGCAAGTTCATCAAAATTGATAATTAGCACTTTCAGTTTAGGGTGATTAATGTTTAAAGCTTTGCGACTAATCACTAAAACCGCTTTATAGTTTTCATTCGCCAATAATTTAATTAAAAGATTATGGCCAATTAAACCTGTGGCGCCAATTAAAATTGCTTTCTTGCTCATCATTAAGATAACAATAAGTGTAGGCATTTTGTTATAGCATTGAAAGTCAAAATTTAACAAAAAGTTAATCGAAGTTTAAGTGCTCTTTCGCCGTAAAAATCCAATAAAAAACCTTATCTTTGCGCCAAATTACAGGCGCATTTTATGCAAAAGATTAGAAATATAGCTATTATAGCACACGTTGACCACGGTAAAACTACATTGGTTGACAAAATTTTACACTCATGCTCGATTTTTCGTGATAACGAACAAACGGGAGATTTGATATTAGATAGCAACGATTTGGAGCGAGAGCGTGGAATTACGATTGTATCCAAAAACGTTTCGGTTCAGTACAAAGATGTGAAAATCAACATTATCGATACCCCTGGTCACGCGGATTTTGGTGGCGAGGTAGAACGTGTATTGAAAATGGCCGATGGCGTACTTTTACTATGTGATGCTTTTGAAGGAGCGATGCCTCAAACGCGTTTCGTAACACAAAAAGCATTGGCGCTAGGTTTAAAGCCAATTGTAGTAGTAAACAAGGTGGATAAAGAAAATTGTAGACCGGAAGAAGTGTATGAGCAAATTTTTGAGTTGTTCTTTAACTTAGAAGCCACTGAAGATCAATTGGATTTTCCAGTAATTTATGGTTCTTCGAAACAAGGATGGATGAGTACCGATTGGAAAGTTCCAACTACAGATATTTTCACATTATTAGATGCCGTAGTAGCCGTAATTCCTCCAGCACCTTATTATGAAGGCACATTACAAATGCAGATCACTTCATTAGATTATTCATCTTTTGTGGGCCGTATTGCAGTTGGGCGTGTACACCGCGGCGTAATTAAAGAAAACCAACCCGTTACGTTGATTAAACGTGATGGTAAAATGGTTAAATCTAGAGTTAAGGAATTATATACTTTTGAAGGTTTAGGTAAAATTAGAACTACTGAAGTTAAATCTGGAGATATCTGTGCGGTTGTTGGTATTGAAGGTTTCGATATTGGCGATACCATTGCCGATTTTGATGCGCCAGAACAATTACCAGTAATCAAAATTGATGAGCCTACCATGAACATGTTGTTTACCATTAACAACTCACCATTTTTTGGTAAAGAAGGCAAATTGGTTACTTCCCAGCGTATAAAGGACCGTTTAATGAAAGAAATGGAGAAAAATTTAGCCCTTAAAGTGGTTGAAACCGAATCTCCAGATTCTTGGCTAGTATATGGTCGTGGTATTCTGCATTTATCGGTATTAATCGAAACGATGCGTCGCGAAGGATACGAAATTCAAGTTGGGCAGCCACAAGTTATTATTAAGGAAATTGATGGTAAAAAATGTGAGCCAATCGAAACCTTAATTGTTGATGTACCAGGTGAAGTTGCAGGTAAAGTAATCGAATTGGTAACACAACGTAAAGGTGAGTTATTGGTAATGGAGCCAAAAGGCGATTTACAACATTTAGAGTTCGAAATTCCAGCTCGTGGTATTATCGGTTTACGTAACAACGTACTAACTGCAACTGCCGGCGAAGCAATTATGGCACACCGTTTTAAAGCATATGAGCCTTGGAAGGGCACAATTCCTGGTCGTTTAAATGGTGTTTTGGTTTCCATGGATAAAGGCATGACTACTGCTTATTCAATTGATAAACTACAAGATAGAGGTCGTTTCTTTGTTGATCCAGGAGCTGATGTTTATGAAGGTCAGATTATGGGTGAGCACATTCGTGATAACGATTTAGTGATCAATATTGTAAAAGGTAAAGCATTAACAAACATGCGTGCATCTGGTACAGATGATAACGCACGGATTGCACCAGCAATTAAATTCTCATTAGAAGAAGCGATGGAATATATTCAAGCTGATGAGTACATTGAAATTACTCCAGTAAGTATGCGTTTACGTAAAATTTTCTTAACCGAGCAAGAACGTAAGGTTAAAGGAAAACAATTTTCGTAACCCTTACCCGCATGAATTAAAATACCCAGGCCTGTAAGCGAAAGTTTATAGGCCTTTTTTTAACTTAGCATTTTAATATATACAATATGGAATCATTAAAAGGAAAAAATGCACTCATTACTGGTGCAGGAAAAGGATTAGGAAAGGCAATTGCTATCGCTTTAGCTGCCGAAGGTGTAAATGTAGGTTTGGTTGGTAGAACCGAGAAGGATTTGATCAGCCTTGCTGATGAATTAAAAATTTATAACGTAAAAACCGCTATGGCTGTTGCGGATGTAGCTGATATGGAGGCGGTAAATGCAGCAGTTGCTAAAGTTAAAATCGACCTTGGTGCGATTGATATTTTGATAAATAATGCAGGCGTTGGAGCTTTTGGTAAATTTATGGAACTCGAACCAAAAAAATGGAAAGAGATTATAGAAATTAATTTATTGGGCGTTTACTATGTAACTCGGGCTGTTTTGCCAGAGATGATTGAAAGACAAACAGGCGATATCGTGAATGTTTCTTCTACTGCGGGCAAAAATGGTTCGGCACAAACCAGTGCTTACAGCGCTTCAAAATTTGGATTAATCGGCCTATCGGAGTCTTTAATGCAAGAAGTTCGTAAACATAACATCAGAGTAAGTACCATGTTGCCTAGCACAGTAGCCACCGATATGGCAATCGACCTCAAATTAACTGATGGCAATCCAGATAAAGTTATGCAACCAGAAGACTTTGCCGAACTATTAATTGCACAATTGAAATTAAATAGAAGAGTATTTGTAAAAGAAAGCGGCATTTGGTCTACAAATCCTTAAGTTCTAATCGTTCGTTTTTCTATGCCTAACATAATATTGTGCTAAATTTAAAGCAATAAATACATGGTTAATTACATTGGGTATAAATCCATAATAATGACTTAAAATTTTAAAACGTTCTTTTAAACTCGCCAAATGTTTCTTCTTTGAAACGCCACCAATTAAGTATTTAGCTACATATAGGTGTGTATTCACAACATTGGATGATTTTTTGGCCGATTTTAAAATCCAATCAATATCTGAGCTATATTTATAATTTAGGTTATAAGGTGCGGTTAAACTGCGTTTGATGTAAATCGCCTGGTGACTCACATTCATCCCAAACTTAAAGCTATGCCAATCGAAATGTTCGGGCGCTCGGTGTCTGCGCTGACCTAAGCTCTTCCAATTTTCATCGAACATTTCAGTTTCGCCATAATAAATATCGCCCGATGGCGCCGATGCAAAAACCTCAGCAACCGTTTCTGGCGCATAAATCTCATCGCCTGAATTCATAAATAAAACATAATCGCCCGTAGCTAAGGCCAAGCCTTTATTCATGGCGTCATATAATCCTTTATCGCTTTCCGAAATAAATTGCGCTAAGCGCTCACCATATTTTTGAATAATTTCTTTCGTTCCGTCTGTTGATGCACCATCGATTAGGATATATTCAATATTGCTATAGGTTTGATTTAGAACCGATAATAGGGTTCGCTCAATGTCTTTTGCATTGTTATAAACAATCGTGATTACACTCAGTTTTGGATTCATTTATTATTTAGGCTGAGCGTTAATTAAATTCTGATATAATTCCAAGTGTTTATCGGCAATAATTTGTGGGGTAAAATGGGTTAAAATTGTTCTCCGTGCTTCCTTCTGTACAGTCGCACCATCCTCGTGTAAAAACAACCATTCTATACCATCAGCCAAATCGTTTGATGACTCATAATCAGCTAAATAGCCGTTTTCTAAATGCTTTACCATATCGGGGATGCCGCCTGTTTTAAAAGCAACAACTGGGGTTGCACAAGCCAAGCTTTCCATCACCGTATTTGGTAAATTATCTTCTAGCGAAGGTAAAACAAAGGCATCCGCAGCCGAATAGCACTTTGCCAAATGCGCATCTTTATTTATGGTGCCTAAAAAAGTAGTTTTAAATGGAAATACAGGCATGTTTTTAGCGTCTTTATTGCCAAAAATAACTAATTCTATTGCTGTATTATCGATTTCTGAACGTGAAGCAAGCTCATTTAATGCAGCAATTAGATAATCTGTTCCCTTATGTTTATCGTTTTTTGAAGGCATAAAACCACTCATGATCACAAACTTTTCAGGCGCAATTTTTAGTATTTTCTTTGCTTCGGCTTTTACATAAGGTTTAAAAATATCAATCTCAATGGTATTCGGAATAACACTTACACTCCTAATGCCCAGTAAGCTACTTTGTTTCACCGAAGATGCCATCCATGTACTGGGCGCCACCACATGAAAATTCAATTTCGAATAAGCTTTCTGTTTCCTTTTCCAAGTTTGATGGGAAATGTCTGCTTGTCCACTAAAGCGTAATAACGGACAATTACCACATTGTTGATGAAAATTTTCACAGCTATAGCGTACATGACAGCCTCCAGTAAAGGCATTACTATCGTGGAAAGTCCACACCATTGGCTTATCCAATTCATCAAGCGCAGCTAAAAATTTAGGCGATAAAAAACCATGATTTACCCAATGCAAATGAATAAGATCTGCATCTTTTAACAAGTGATTATGTTGTAAATCTTTTCCAAACCATTGTAATGAAAAAGGCGTTTTAATCGCTTTTACAAAAAATTTGGCTAAATAACGCTCGGCCATAATGTTAAATATAGCTTTAAGTTTAACGAAAATCCCACCACTCAGATTTATAATGGCTGGATCTTTTCCGAATTTGTAATACACCGCTACGCTAGAATCAATGCCATCAGCACGCAAAGCATTGCTTAAACGTAAGCAAGCTCTTCCAGCGCCACCGTTTCCATCATAGGTATTTAAATGTATTACTTTCAATTAATCAAAAATACACTTAATTGTTTAGGATTATAAAAACTGTTACGTAATTTTAGCGTAAAGCCAAAAAACAAAAAATATGAAGAAAAATTTATTTTACGCCCTATTTGCGCTCGCTTTTTTAGGGCATACAGCCGCAAATGCCCAAGATCAAACGTATTTCACCGCTTATCCATCACTTACACCAGATGCACAACATATTGTGTTTACGTATGATGGAGATATTTGGAAGGTGTCAACTAATGGCGGATTAGCATCGAGATTAACGGCCATGCTAGGTGATGAAATTAATGCTAAAGTATCGCCAGATGGCAAATGGCTAGCCTTTACATCTAACCAGTTTGGTAATAATGATATTTATACCATGCCTTTAGCTGGCGGAGATATTAAACAGCTTACGTTTAATGATGGTACAGATGAGGTGGATAATTGGAGCTGGGATTCGAAAACGATTTATTTTACCTCATCACGATATAATTCTTCTTCGAGTTATAAAGTTGGAATTAATGGGGGTACAGCAGTTCGATTATTTGACAATTATTTTAACACTACCCATAACATTGCTGTTTCGCCCAATGGCGAATTATTTTTTAGCGATACTTGGGAAAGCCGAAATGCAGCCAACCGTAAACACTATAAGGGAGCCTACAATCCCGATATTCAATCCTATAACCCCAAAACAAAAAGCTATAAACAGTATACCGATTACATTGGGAAAGATTTTTGGACCACAATTGATCAAAAAGGAACAGTATATTTTGTATCGGATGAAGGCAATGAAGAATATAACTTGTACACTTTTGAGAATGGTAAAAAAACTGCGCTAACCCGTTTCGAAACGTCGATTAAGCGCCCATTTGTTGCTGCTGATGGGAGTACTATCGTTTTCGAGAAAGATTATCAACTATGGACTTACGATGTGGCTACTAGAAGGGCACAAAAAGTGGAGTTGGGTGCCCACAGAAATCAACTGTTAAGCAAAGACCAAGAGTATGATGTTAGAGCTGCTATTTCTAGTTTTGATGCATCACCCGATGGGAAGAAATTGGCATTTATATCAAGAGGGGAAGTTTTTGTAAGTGATTTAGATGGAAAATTTATACGTAAAATAACCAATGCAGGAGAGCGTGCATTGGAGGTGAAATGGTTGGCAGATAACAAGACTATTCTTTTTAACCAAACGTTTAATGGCTATCAAAACTGGTTTACCATTACTGGTGATGGAAAGGGAACGCCAAAACAACTTACAAAGGATAAGGCAAATAACAGAGATTTGAACTTTAATAAGAACAAAACATTGGCTGTTTACCTTTCTGGAAGAGATGAACTTCGGCTGTTAGATCTAAAAACAATGGAAAGTAAAACAATAGCGAAAGACGAATTTTGGGCCATACAAAATTCATCTCCAAGCTTCTCGCCAAACGATCAATATGTGTTGTTTACGGCCATTAGGAATTTTGAACAAGACATTTTGGTGCATGATATTAAGGCGAATAAAACGATTAATTTAACAAATACAGGTGTTTCAGAAACGAGTCCAATTTGGTCGCCTGATGGAAAATATATTTATTTTACAAGCGATCGCACCAATCCTTCTTATCCATCGGGGATGCCAAATGCGCATGTATATCGGATGGCCTTGAATCATTACGATAATCCCTTTCGTTCAGAGAAATTTGAAGATTTGTTTAAAGAAGAAAAACCTGTAGTAGTTGATAAAAAAGATATAGATACGGCGAAGAAAAAGGTCGAGGTTAAACCTACGCCAAAACCTCCTACTGTGATTACGATTAACACAAAAAAGATTTTAGATAGAATAGAATTGATAAGTCCGTCGTTTGGTAGTCAGTATTTGACAAATGTTTATACCAAGGGCGATAAAACTTATATTTTTTATTCATCTACGCACGAAGGAGCTAGCTTATCGATGTATCGGACAATCATTGAGCCTTTCGAAAATAATAAAACGGAGAAAGCTGGAGAGGGTCGTTTCAATATTGTTGAAGCCAATGGAAAATACTATGCTTCATCGAGAGGCGTAATTAATAAGTATAATTTGGAAACCAACAAGCTTGATAAAATAGATCATGGCTTTATGTTTAATAAAAATCTTAATGCCGAGTTTAATCAGATGTTTTATGAAACATGGGTAGGTTTAGATGAGAATTTTTATGATGATAAATTTCATGGAATAGATTGGGAGAAAATGAAAACTCGTTACGCCACTTATTTGCCTTATTTAAATAGTAGGGCTGATTTGAGAATTCTTTTAAATGATATGTTGGGCGAACTTAACTCATCGCACTTAGGCTTTAATAGCTTTGGCGAGGAAGAGCGGAAAAATTTTACTTCCGTTACCAACGAAACAGGGATTATTTTCGACAATGAAAATCCGTATCAAGTGTTGCGAATTGTTGAAAAAGGTAATGCAGCTTTAACAGGCGATAAAATTTTAAAGGAAGACGTTTTAAGTGCGGTGAACGGTGTAAAAGTAGACATGGCCTTAGATCGCGATTATTATTTTACCAGCCCTTCTTTAGGTCGTGAAATGACCTTAACATTTATGCGTAAGGGCAAGGAAGTTACTGTAAATGTACATCCACAAAGTTCGGTGGCATTAAAATCGAATTTATACGACGAGTGGATAGCGAAAAACAAAGAAAATGTAGATGAATGGGGCAGTAATCGAATTGCATATTCGTATATGAAAAATATGAGTGGCGGAGAATTGGAGCGTTTCTTATTGGATATGGTTGAACAAGAGAATAAAAAGGATGCTATTATTTTAGATTTGCGCTATAACACCGGAGGAAATGTACATGACGCAGTATTAAAGTTCTTAGCGCAAAGACCTTATCTACAATGGAAATATAGGGGTGGAAAAATGGCGCCACAGAGTAACTTTGGCCCAGCAGCAAAGCCAATTGTGTTATTAATTAATGAGCAATCGCTAAGTGATGCCGAAATGACTGCTGCTGGCTTTAAGCAATTGAAATTGGGCAAGATTATCGGCACGGAAACTTATCGATGGATTATCTTTACCTCAGCAAAAGGCTTGGTTGATGGCTCATCGTATCGATTACCTTCTTGGGGATGCTATACCATGGATGGACAAGATTTAGAAAAAGAAGGTGTAAAGCCAGATATCTTTGTTAAAAACACATTTATAGATCGCTTGGCGGCAAAAGATCCTCAATTAGAAAGGGCTGTTGCTGAGATATTAAAAGATTTGAAATAGTGTAATCGGTTAACTAACTAAAAAACTAAATAATTAAACATAAATGAGTAACCTCTTAACCGACAGAGATTTTTGGGTAAAGTACTGGGAAAGTAAAACAGACTTGTCGGTGGTTATCCCTGAAAATTATTTATTTCATCGCCAATTGGCGGAAATTGTAAATAAAAACAGGGTAAAAACAGCGATAGAATTGGG
>JACMOW010000180.1 GCA_014377775.1 Pedobacter sp.
AATAAAATGGGAAAAATAATTGGTATAGACTTAGGAACAACAAACTCTTGCGTTTCTGTAATGGAAGGTAACGAACCTGTAGTTATAGCCAACAGTGAGGGTAAACGTACAACGCCATCTATTGTTGCTTTTGCAGAAAACGGCGAGCGTAAAGTGGGTGAACCTGCAAAACGTCAGGCGATAACGAATCCTACAAAAACAATTTATTCTATTAAACGCTTTATGGGTTCTAGCTTTGCTGAAGTTTCGAAAGAAGTGGGTAGAGTGCCTTATAAAGTAGTTAAGGGTGATAACAATACGCCTCGTGTAGAAATAGACGACCGTAAATATACTCCACAAGAGATTTCTGCAATGATTTTGCAGAAGATGAAAAAAACGGCCGAAGATTTCTTAGGTCATGAAGTTACGGAAGCAGTTATTACAGTTCCTGCTTATTTTAACGACGCACAACGTCAGGCTACGAAAGAAGCTGGTGAAATTGCTGGTTTAACAGTTAAACGGATCATTAACGAGCCAACTGCAGCTGCTTTAGCTTATGGTTTAGATAAAGCACACAAAGACATGAAAATTGTGGTTTTTGATTGTGGTGGTGGTACACATGACGTTTCTGTATTAGAATTAGGTGATGGCGTTTTCGAAGTAAAATCTACCGATGGTGATACACACTTGGGTGGTGATGATTTTGATCACATTATCATCGATTGGTTAGCAGAAGAATTTAAAACTGAAAATGGCATGGATTTAGCAAAAGATCCAATGGCATTGCAACGTTTAAAAGAAGCTGCTGAAAAAGCTAAAATCGAATTATCGAGTACTACTTCTACAGAAGTTAACTTACCTTATATTACTGCCGATGCGAGCGGTCCAAAACACTTGGTACGTACATTAAGCCGTGCTAAATTTGAGCAGTTGGCTGGTGATTTAATTAAACGTACCATTGATCCATGTAAATCAGCATTGAAAAATGCGGGTTTAAAAGTTGGTGACATCGACGAAATTATCTTGGTAGGTGGCTCAACTCGTATTCCTGCCATTCAAGAGGCTGTTAAAGCTTTCTTTGGTAAAGAGCCAAGTAAAGGTGTAAATCCTGACGAGGTTGTGGCCATTGGTGCAGCTATTCAAGGTGGTGTATTAACAGGCGAAGTTAAGGATGTATTGTTGTTAGATGTTACCCCGCTTTCTTTAGGGATTGAAACAATGGGTGGTGTAATGACTAAATTAATTGAAGCCAATACCACTATTCCTTCTAAAAAAGCAGAAACATTTTCTACAGCAGCAGACAATCAGCCTTCGGTAGAAATCCATATTTTACAAGGTGAGCGCCCTATGGCAGCTCAAAATCGTACAATTGGTCGTTTTATTTTAGATGGAATTCCACCAGCGCCACGAGGTGTGCCTCAAGTAGAAGTTGCTTTTGATATTGATGCCAATGGTATTTTACACGTAAGTGCAAAAGATAAAGCGACGGGTAAAGAGCAAAAAATTCGCATTGAGGCATCATCTGGTTTAACTGATGAAGAAATCAAAAAAATGAAGGAAGAGGCTGAAGCAAACGCTGAATCTGATGCTAAGCAAAAGGAAGAAGCTGATAAGATTAACGGTGCCGATGCCTTGATTTTTTCAACAGAAAAACAATTGAAAGAATTTGGTGATAAATTATCTGCTGATAAAAAAGCACCAATCGAGGCTGGTTTAGAAAAATTGAAAGCAGCTCATTTATCTCGTAATTTTGCTGATATTGATGCTGCACAAGAAGAATTACAAACTGCATGGAATGTGGCTTCTGAAGAAATGTATAAAGCGAGTGAACAACCTCAGGGTGAAGCACCACAAGCAGAAGCCCAACAAGGTGGCGATAACGTTACTGATGTTGATTTTGAAGAAGTGAAAGACGAAGAGAAGAAATAAAATTTTTAGTCCGGAAGTCAGAGGTTCGAAAGTCCGACGATTATTAAATATAAAAAGCGTTGTTGATTAAGTTCAGCAACGCTTTTTTCTGAGTGCTCATCGGATGGGGGGCGCTAAGAGCGTGTTAGATTAGTCTATCTTCGATTATATCTTGCAATATTTTCTCATTTTCGAACAACTCGCTTAGTAATTTAAATTGGTTTTTTGCGCGGTCTAAATTTTGTTCTGCATAAGAAATGGGATAATAGATGCTTCCATTTAAATAATCAGTTAAAAACCTCAATGCTTGCATATAAATAATGTATTTGCCAGCAAATAAGACGAGTTCTTTTTCAGTCCCTGTTAAAATCGATTTCATTTCTGATAAGTAACCTTCAATAGTTGCTTTAAAATAAGGGATTCTGATTTTTATTTTTTCAAGATCTTTTTCGTTTTCTGAAAATGCACATAGATAAGTGCGCATCATATCACCTAAGTCTGATATGAACTTACCTGGCATTAAAGTGTCTAAATCAATTACACAAACGCCATGATAATCGATTTCATCTAACAATACATTGCTAATTTTTGTGTCGTGATGCATTACCCTGTCGGGGAAATCGTTTCGATTTTTATAAGAATGATAGTATGCTACGATGAAATGATGGCGTAAAGCGATCTCGATTTCATGTTGAGCATTATTTTTTAAAGTTGTAGCGGCCTGATTTAAGGCTTCAACAAATTGCTCATAACGCCAAATTAAATCATGAAAGCCCTTGATGGTAGGCTTTAATGCTGAAGTGTTAAAATGATTTAAAAGCCTGCTTAATTTACCAAACTGTTTAGCGGCTTCATAAGCTTGCTTTGGCTCGCTTAGTGTATCAAAAGCGGTGGTATTTGCTATAAAAGGTAACAACCGCCAATATTTTTCATCATGCTTAAACATTAAATCTCCATTTTTGGCAGCAACTGGAGCTGGAAATAAATAATCAGGATGATGTAGGGTTAACTCATCTGCAACAGCTTTAATATTTGTTGCAATCGCATAAGGATCTTTAAAAACGTTAGTATTAATATTCTGAAGGATATATTTTGCACCTGCATTGGTAGAAAGTAAATAGGTTCGGTTAATATGCCCCGAACCTATTTGTTGTATTTTTATGGTTTTGTATGTAAAACCATAAGCCATTAATATCTCTTCATTAACACCTAGCTCCATAGATTTTCTGGGTATGCTCCCTCTTTAACCAATTGATCAATACTTGCTTGCACAAAAGGTTTATCCTCCTTATAGGTTACTCCAAACCACTGGTTTGCTGTGGGTACAACTTTAAAAGTTGCAGTATTGCTCTTCACAAGGTTCTCGCCTATTAAAGGGATAAAGAACTCTGCTTTTGGCTTGTCTTTATTAGCTAAGGCGAATGTTCTAAATAAATCTTCAGTGATTTTAAAAACAGCAGGGGTAAATCCCCAAAAATTCATTGAAACTGGAGTTTCGAAGTCTAAGGGGTATTTTTTATCATCTTCTTCAAAAACGATGGTTTCTTGATCTTGATAAACTTTAGTTCGCTCAACAATTTCTTCTAAGTTTCCACTAGCATCTACTTTACAAACACCACGAGATACCGCTCCAAAATCTGATAATGTTTTCCCAATCTGATAACCAATAATAGAATAATTGCTATCTGTTGCTTCTTCATTTAAAAAGTCAACCATTTTTTTGTAGGCATCAAAGCCATAAAAATCATCCGCATTAATTACACAGAATGGTTCTTTAACCACTTTTCTTCCAGCTAAAATAGCCTGGGCAGTGCCCCAAGGTTTTTCTCTATAAATTTCTTCTTCAATACCAAATTGTTTAAGGTCAAAATTTTGAAATACATAATCAGTTTCAATTTTTCCTTTTAACTTAGAATCAAAGATGTCTCTAAAATTTTCAACGAACTCTTCTTTAATGATAAATACAACTTTACCAAAACCGGCCTTAATTGCATCATAAATAGAGTAATCGATAATGGTTTCGCCATTTGGGCCAAAGCCATCAATTTGTTTCATGCTTCCATAGCGGCTTGCCATGCCTGCAGCCAAAATAAGTAGTGTGGGTTTCATATTATTAGGTGATTTTATAATCATTCAAAGTTAAGTTTTAAAAGCCAAAAATGCCACCATTTCTTGAACGTGGTTTCTTGCCAATTAACATTCCAAAAAGTCCACGTACAATCTCTTTTCCAATTTGGCGAGTAATGGTTGCACCCATTACTTGTTCTACGATTGTTTTTTCGCTGGCTCGTGGTTTATAATTCTTTTCAGCATCACCCTTCAGCTCCTGCTCTTCGGCCATTTTCTCGTTAATTCGATCAGTAAGCATTTCGAAAGCACTAACGGGATTAATCGTTTGCTGGTATTTGATGTAGAGTGGACTTACTTGCATTAATTTTTCACAATCTATTGCTGCCATTGGTCCCATCACTGCTTTTGGAGGCGTTAACATTGTTGCTGCCACTTCGGTGGGAATGCCTTTTTCATTTAATACCGTTACCAAGGCCTGTCCTGTTCCCAAACTGGTAAGTACCTTATCAATTTCATAAAAATCAGATTTGGGATAGGTGTTCACTGTTTTTTTTAAAGCATCAACATCATTGGGAGTATATGCCCTCAATGCGTGTTGAACACGATTACCCAGCTGTGCTAAAATGGTTTCTGGTATATCCATCGGCGACTGTGTGCAAAAGAAAACACCAATTCCTTTTGATCGAATTAGCCTAATAATGGTATTAACTTGCTCTAAAAACGCTTTTGGAGCATCGTTAAAAAGCAAATGGGCTTCATCAAAAAAGAAAACTAATTTTGGCTTATCTAAATCTCCAGCTTCTGGCATGGATTGATAAATTTCGGCCAATAAACTCAATAAAAAAGTAGAATACAGTACGGGCTGATTTTGTACATCAGCAATATTTAATAAACTGATTACACCTTTGCCATCTATACGATTAAAAAGGTCATCAATATTAAAAGAAGTCTCACCAAAGAGGTTAGCTAAACCTTGTTGCTCTATGGTTACAATTTTTCGTAATATAGTGCTCGATGTTGCTGATGAAATAGAACCATAACTGCTTTTTATTTCAGCTGCACCAATACCTTCTGATAAATACCCTAAAAGTTTTTTAAGATCGTTTAAATCAACGATAGGCATTTTGTGATCATCGGCGTATTTAAAAATTACTGATAATACACCTGTTTGCGTATCGTTAAGTTCGAGTATTTTTGCTAACAAAACAGGCCCAAATTCGGTAACGGTAGCACGCATCTGCGCACCAAATTTTCCACTTAAGGAATAAAGCTCAATCGGATACCCGCATGGGGTAAAAGGTTTATTCAATTGTTTGGCTCGATCTTCTATTTTTGGATTTGTGGTACCGGCTTGATATAGCCCAGAAAGATCACCTTTTACATCGAGCATAAAAACAGGAACATTTGCGTCCGATAATTGTTCGGCCAATAATTGTAAAGTTCTTGTTTTTCCTGTTCCGGTTGCTCCAGCAATTAAACCATGTCGATTCATCATCCGTAAAGGTAAATTTACTTCGGCTGCTGCAAATACTTCACCACCTAATATCCCAGCTCCTAGGTAAATGGATGCACCTGTTGGCGCATACGAAGCTTTTATTTTTTCGGTAAATAACGTCTTTTGGTCGCTCATGGCTTTACTGGTTTTCGACCTGTAAATTAATAAAGATATTGGATATTTACTTCATAAACGGATTAGAGAATTTTGGGTCAGTTAGGATGGTGTTGTCTGTGAGTGTATTTAGAAAGGCTAACATATTTGGAACATTTTGTGGCCCAATAGAATGCGCCGGTATGTTAGGGATCGCACTTCCTTGTCCGCCAGAATTTAACATTGTTTGCAAATTAATTACACTCCCATTATGGAACAAGCTATTACGATTGGTGATATTTCTGAGGGTTCCAGATTTAAATCTGCGTTGATTGTTTATGCCAAGGTCATTTGTATCATTTAGGGAGAAAGGCCGAATGGGGTTGCTGGTGAGAAACATAGGTGGTGTATGGCAGCTTGCACAAGTGTTATTTGGTAAAAGCGCATTCATAAACAATTCCTCACCAGTAGCTTCAGCAGTTGTGAAGGTTTCAATTCCTTGTTTTACCCTGTCGTATTTAGCCTGATAGGTAACAATACTTCTTTCAAATTGAGATAATGCCATAGCAATGCGAATGGAATCGATAGCTGTAGTGCCAAATGCTTTTTGGAATAGTGCAGGATAATAACTTAATGCACTGACTTTACGCTCTAACTCAGCTAAGGTTAAATTCATTTCTACATGGTTTTGAATAGGTTGAAAAGCTTGTTTTTCTAGTGTCGCAGCTCTTTCATCCCAAAACATTTTTCCACTTTTGTAAAAGCGCAAATTTAAAATAGCCATCGAATTTCTAGTGGTTAGGCTACCATCTAGTCCTTTACTTAGCGCAATATTATCGTCGAAAGCAAATTGTTGTTGGTGACAACTTCCACAACTAACGGTGTTGTTTTTACTTAACTGTTTGTCGTAAAACAATACTCTCCCTAAAGTTGCACCATCATTTGTAATAGGGTTGTTATTGGGTGTATTATCATTTGCTGAAAGGTTTGCTTGAATATGTGCTGGAAAATTAATTAAGTAACTGTATGTAGAAGTTGGGAGAATGGGTGCATTTTCTAATGCGATAGCTCCGGTAACAGTAGTTGGTAATGTTTCTATTTCTTCAGAAATATCATTTTTTTTACTGCAATATTGAAATAGTAGCATTGCCGAAATGAGGAAAATCAAAACTTTAAATTTGTTCATAATTATTTAAATTAGGGTTAAATTGTTATTCTTTTAGCAATGTTTTAATGTCTTTGATCAATTGATCGGCCTCTAGCTCGAGTGTGCCATTATAAATTCCTCTAATGCGCTTTGTTTTATCAACTAATAAAATATGTTCGGTATGCAAAAAGGAGGTACTATCTTTATTATAACCTAAATCTTCTTCAGCAAAGTAATCTCTTCTAGCCAAATTATAGATTTGAGCTTTGTTACCCGTAAGTAAATGCCAGTTTTTGGCTTTTATCTGATTTTCATCAGCGTAATTCTTTAAACGCTTCACGTTGTCAATCCATGGCATTACACTAAAAGATAGGATGGCTACCTCATTGTTGTTGCCAAATTCGCTTTGTAGTTTTTTCATGTGTTTTGTCATAACCGGACAAATGCTGTTGCAACTCGTGAAAATAAAATTGGCCACATGAATTTTCCCCTTCATCATTTGATCGGTTATTTGATCACCGTGTTGGTCTGTAAAAGAAAACGTGCTTATTGTATGGCCTATTTTGTCGTCTATATCTTGCTTGGTATCCAAAAATATGGCGCTAAAATCAGGCGAATTATAGTAAGGTAATTGAGTTTCTTTTGGTTTGCTTGTACAACCAATAAAACACAATGTGAATAGCCAAAAACTATTTTTTAAGGATGCTGTCTGATACATTGATACAATTTTTAGTGCCTAATAAACCATAACGCCTTCCATTTACAATCACATAATTTGATCGTATTTTTCCGTCGTCGAAAAACATTTTTTGCGTTCCTTCTTCATACCCTTTGCTGTAGTGCATAGATTTGATTAATATACCTCCGCTATTCCATTCCTCACATATCCCTTCATATTCGTCGTTTTTAAAAGAGTAAGCCAATTTTTTAGTGCCATTCTCCCAATAGGCATTATATTTTTCTACCTTTTTTCCATTCCGATACACTCTTATTTCTTGTAGCGTTCCATCTGGATAAATTTTTTTCCAAGTACCATGCTCTCTACCGTTAAGGAAACCTTTTATCATGGACGTATCTTTTTGATTTTGAAATAAAGTAAAAATATATCCTGTATACAGATTTTGCTCATGAAAAATAATTCCGTTTTGAACCCTAAAGTTCGAATCATTACTATTCAATTTTAAGGTTAAAGGCTGTTCTTTTTCTTGCAAATTGCAACTGGAAATTAGTGCAATGAGCATTATAAAAATCTTATTGGGTAACTGTACCGGCAGTGCCATAAAATCCTGTTCCATTTAAGTAAGGGTCTGTAATGGTAATGTGATAATGATAAATCCCATTAGGATAATCGGCTGTTACGCTTACGTGGCCATGGTAAGCATCGAGCAGCGCATTGGTAACAGTAACTCCATTTTCTTCGGGACCATAAACTGGAAATCCATCTAAAAGGAAACCGAGTAAGGCCGATTTGGAAGCTTTTACAGTCGTAAGATATAGCGGTTCTGCGTGATAATGATATTGACCGCTTTGTTGTGGATGACCCCAAAATTTATCAAAACTGGTAATCTCGTTAGTTAATGGAGCACCCATTGCGGCATATTGATTGAAAAATGGAACACCATTTAAGGAAACTCCAATGGGTCCCAATGGTGTTGAAGCATGTAAAGCCGCTTGTTTGGGGTCGACAGGAATTTTAAAAGTTAGTGATTGTGACGCTATCGTATTAGGGTTTTTCGCAAAAGTGGTATTGCCAAAAGTGGTTCCACTAAAGCTTTCGTATAAAGCATTTGAAGTTGCATAATAAACGCTTTTATGGTCTGGTAAACCGTTGGTTTTAATGGTGATGTAGATCCCGTCCGAAGTTACGCTGAGTGCGCCATATATTTTTTTGTAAATGGCAGGTATTTCTGCTGTTCCATTCGGTGCGGTTTCTTCGGTACTACTTTTTCTGCAGTTTACAAAAGTAGAAATCAGAAGTAGTGAGGTAATTAATAATTGTGCTGATTTTTTCATGATATGTAATATTTGGTATCATGAAGTTGTTATTTTTAACGCTTAAAAAGAGTGAAGTGTCGACTTACAACGGTATTTCCTCGATAAAAAGCGTATTTCTCACTTAATTATCCATTAAATAATTTATTCCTTTTAATTTCTTTACCTTTTCGAAGTTGGATGGCATGATAAAAAGTAGGTACATCATTGGTCCAAGTCTTTAATGTAAAAATAATTGCTGCAATTTCTAACCTAGTAAGCAGACCAATCCAAAAACACAGATTGAATAATAAAACAGATTGACATTGGAAAATAAGCTGAACTAGCGTAGCAAATAAAAATAGAGTCCATACTTTGGCTCCGATAGAATGCGTAGCGATTTCTTTTTTAAATTTCATAAAGCAAATAACATAGGTTATGGCTTCGAAACTTAAGAGTATAATTAATTTGGCGGAGTTAGCACTAAAAAATTCTGGACATTGGAAGTAGGCGGCAATAGCAATTGAGATGAAAAATATTTGATCAATAGTCGAATCTAGACGCCTTAATTTTTGGCTAGATATGTTTAATTTCCTAGCAATGATGCCGTCAAAAACATCAGTTAATAGGCCTAAAGTTAAAATGCCAAAGGCCATTATGGGATAGTGCTTAACATGTAATAAACTTAAACCGATAACGATTAAACCAAGTAATAATCTGCTATAAATTAAAATAATTGGTATTCTTTTCATGCTCGAAACTAAGTAAAGCCTCAAAGTACGCATTATAACTGAATATCACATTTTCTACATTTGAGTATTATCTGAGCATTTTTCGGCCAGTTCTTTATGTTGTTTTAATGTATTCATATAGAAAATAAAACTAAGTAATACGATCAGAATTAAATTGCTTGTTGTAAAGCCGTGGTTAAGCCAAACCTGAAGTGAAGGGACTTCTCCACTAAAACTTTGCTTGATGTGAACCCAATTGTTAATGGTAAAGAATATCGCTACCATTAACAATATTTTTAGAAATGTAATAATGATAACCTTTTTGTGATTTACTTTTTCCATTTAAGAAAACTCCCTAAAATCTTGATCGGCTTTAATATTTAACAAACTCTCATAAATTAAGCTAATTACGTTATCTACGTCTTCTTTATGCACCATTTCAACTGTAGTATGCATGTAACGTAGGGGTAAAGAAATTAATGCTGATGGCACACCTCCATTCGAATAGGCGAAAGCGTCGGTATCTGTTCCAGTAGAACGTGAGGATGCCTGGCGTTGAAAAGGAATGTCATTTTTCTCGGCTACTTTAATCAATAGTTTATTTAAATTGGTTTGTACTGCTGGCGCATAAGATACCACTGGTCCTTTGCCACACGCTAAATCGCCCTGTGTAATTTTACTGATCATTGGGGTAGTGGTATCATGTGTAACATCGGTTACAATAGCCACATTTGGCTTAATACGTTGTGCAATCATTTCCGCTCCGCGTAAACCAATCTCTTCTTGAACAGAATTTACAATGTATAAACCGAAAGGTAATTTTTTCTTGTTTTCTTTTAATAACCTTGCTACTTCGGCAATCATAAAACCCCCGGCACGATTATCGAGCGCACGACCAACGTAATATCGATCGTTTAAAATCATAAACTCATCTTCGTAGGTAATTACACAGCCCACATGAATACCTAGTTTCTCTACTTCTTCCTTGCTTGTACAACCACAGTCTAAAAAAATGTTCTTTAATTGAGGTGCTTCTTCTTTTTCGCCGTGACGGGTATGTATCGCTGGCCAGCCGAATACCGCCTTTACCATGCCTTTTTCGGTATGAATATTTACGCGTTTCGATGGAGCAATTTGGTGATCTGATCCGCCGTTGCGGATAACATAAATTAACCCATCAGTTGTAATATAATTTACGTACCAAGAAATTTCATCGGCATGAGCCTCAATTACTACTTTATAACTTGCTTTTGGGTTAATTACACCAACTGCAGTACCATAATTATCGATAAAACTTTCGTCGATGTAAGGTTTTAAATAATCTAACCACAATTTTTGCCCTTCCCACTCATAACCTGTTGGGGCTGCATTATTAATGTACTTTTCGAAAAATTGTAGTGATTTTTTAGTAACCACAGGAATGTGTTTTTTCTTGTTTTCTTCTTCTTTCTTCTTTGACATTATGATATATGATTACACCGATTAAATTGATTTCACTGATTTATTTTTAGCTCCATTCGCACAAAATCAAAACCTGCTGCTGAGTAGGTTTGATCGGTTTCGTGGAGGCCAAATTTAATATAAAATTCTTTTGAATTTACCCTTGCATTGCACCAAAGTTTTGTCAGTTTTTGCACTTTGCAGAAATCGATTAAATAATCCATTAACTGTGTTCCTAAACCTTGATGTTGAGCTTCGGGTAAAACGGCAAGTTTACGAAATTGCCCAATTCCATCATTCATGAAAAGTGAAACTACGCCGCTTAACTCGTAGTCTACATAAATTCCAAAATGAATGCCATCAAAATC
>JACMOW010000181.1 GCA_014377775.1 Pedobacter sp.
AATTCAAAAAATAAAACAATTACTATTTCCGCAGATACTATTGTTGATAAGATTAGGGGAGGAATGTTGGGGCAAATTATTGGCAACGTAAATGGTTTTGCTTATGAATTTAAGTTTTTTGATAAACCAGGAGAGATTAAAGAATATACTCCGGCATTGCCAGAAGGTGGCGTAACTGATGATGATACTGATTTTGAGTGGGTATATATTTCTAAAATGCAACAAAGTGGGGTTGTAATGCTTCCTTATCAGGATATAAATAATCTTTGGATAAAAAGTATCAATAAAAATATTTGGTGTGCCAATCGTTACGCCAGATATTTGATGGATTTGGGAATTAGCGCACCATTAACCGGAAATACTGTTATAAATCCTTGGTCTTCTTTTAACCTTTCTGGTCAGTTTTTGTGCGAAACTTATGGTTTGGTTGCCCCGGCTATGCCGCAAACTGCAGCAAAAATTGGTCTGCATTATACCCGAGTAGCAATAGATGATGAGCCAGCACAAACCACTCAATTATTCACCACAATGGTTTCTACCGCTTTTGTAGAAAAAGACATGAATAAAATTTTAGATGCCGGAATAGCGAGTTTAGATGCGAAAAGTAAATTCCAAAAGATTATTGCTGATGTAAAAAAATGGCATCAAGAAAACCCTGATGATTGGCAAGCTTGCCGGAAATTGATACACGAAAATTTCCAAATTAAAGATAACTTAACCCGCAACAGAAACGGAACAGAAATGAATACCGCCGCAATTATTGGTGCTTTTCTTTATGGTAAAGGAGATTTTAAAGAAAGCATCAGATTGGCATTTAACTTTGGTTACGATGCCGATTGTAACGCTGCAACAATAGGGACTATATTAGGCGCCAAATATGGTTATAAAAAAATGATGAGCGAAGGTTGGCAAATTACCGATAGGTATAAAAACACCAACAGAGACGGTATGCCAATGGATGAAACCATTACCTCTTATGCCGATAGGGTGATTGCTGTTTTTGAAATGGTAAACAAACAAAATGGAGGCTCAAAAGAATTGATCAACCATCAATGGGTTTATAAAATCGCATCGGAAAGTCCTAAAAATGTATATGCTTTAAAACCAGAAACGTTAAAGAAAGTGGAATTAATTGCTCAATATCAAAAACAAATTACTTTATGGTTATTGAATAGCGATAAAAAGGAAAATGCAAAAGCGGTTTATATGGCCGTTTGTTTGGATAGGGCAGAAGCTATGAAAAAAGCGTATCCAAAACAATGGGAAAATGCTTGCTACAATTTAAGTGGCTATTGGAAAGTGATGAACAATATTTTTTACGGAGATAAATTCAATGATTTGGTGCAACTAAAAGAGAAATTTATAGTGCAAGGATTTAAAAAACCTGCTGAAATAGCTAAAAGTGATGAATTGTTTAATGATAAAGTATTTTGGAAAAAGCCTGAGGGGCTTTATTAAAGAATAAAATCTTTATCTGACATTAATTCAGCATTAAAACTTCATATCAATTAAATGTTTTTTAAATTCAAGAGTAGCCGTATCAGCAATTATCCCATTTGCTTTTTTGTAAATCAAATAAGCCTGTAAATCAGGATGTTTTTTTAAAAACTCAAAAGATTTTTCAATGCCCATAGCCATTAGCACATTATCATAAGCATCAGCAGTGATGGCATCATTTGCCCAAACGGTTGCACTGATCATTTCGTTTTGTAGAGGATAACCGATTTTTGGATTCATTAAATGGGTTATTTTTTTGCCATCGCTATAGTAGAATTTTCTGTAACTACCAGAAGTGGTTACTCCACCAGCATCAATCATTAATTTTGCTTTGATAATCTCACCGGTAAAAGACTCTTCAGAAGGTCCTTCAATTCCAATCTGAAATTTTTTGCCAGAGCTTAAGTTTCTCCCTTTTACACGGATTTCCCCACCCAGTTCAACCAGATAATTTTTTATCCCTTTTTTTTCTAACCAATTGGCCAGTACATCCACGGTATAACCTTGAGCAATTCCGTTGACATCAATTTTCAGGTCTTTATCCTTTTTTATTAAATAATTGCCCTTCAACTGCAGTTTTTTATATCCTACATGTTGCAAAGCCGATGCGATTTCTTGTGTGGTAGGCGCTTCATTTATCTTTTTACTACCAAAACCCCAAAGCTGTACCAATTGGGCAACAGTAATATCAAATAAACCATCAGATTTTTCAGAGACCTCTAGTGATTTTTCAACCACTTTTTTAAAATGGGTAGGCAATATAACTCCATTTTCAGAGGCATTAAACCTATTGATTACCGAGTTCTCGCTGTAAGCGGACATTTCCTTATCAATTAAATGGAGTATGCTATCTGCCTCACTTTTTACCGCCACATTATCAGCGAAAAAATAAGTAATGGCATAAGTTGTTCCTTGCGCATTCCCAGAGATGTGCCACTCTTTTTCTTGGGGTGTCTTTTTTACATTTACCAAAGAAAGTAAGGGAATCATCAGAAACAAAAGAAACAACTTAGCCATTTATTGATGGTTATAGATTTTTAATTTTTAGATTTTTAAAATCTACTTTAGCGCCATGGTCTTGCAATAATAAATGTCCCATTGGGGCTTCGCCAAATTCGTCCCAAATCTTATACTTACTGATGGCTACCAAATCTTTAAACTCTTTTGAACCTCTTACATATTCTAGCACTTTCACTCCGTTTAAAAAATGTTCTACACGGTTATCGGGATGGACAACAATACGTCCGGTGTTCCACGTGGCGGTAGGGTGAATGCTTGCAGTTGTTTTATCTGCTTTAATTAAATCATATAACGATGATAGGGTACGGTTTCCATCTCTTCCCAATTTAGCATCAGGATGTACGGCATCGTCTAAGATTTGATATTCTAAACCAATTGAAGAACCTTTTGATTTTTCATCTAAAGTCACAAAATATTTGATACCGCTATTTGCACCTTCTTCATATTTAAAATCAAAAGAAAAATCAAAAGCACTATATTCTTTTTTGGTAACCACATCTCCTCCATTTTCTGATTCTTCCCCATCAGAATGGTTAACTGTTACAATGCCATCTTTTACTACCCATCCTTTTACCGGGAAATTTTTACCATGTGCGCTTCTCCATTGGTCAGTATTTTTGCCGTCAAATAACAATTTCCAACCATCTTTTTGTTCATAAGCGGTAAGTTGGTTGTTTTTTAAATTAACCACATAAACCCCAGAAGGGAAAGCTTTAGGTTTTAGATTGGTAGTTTGTATGTTGATATTTTTAAAACAAACTTTTTTCCCTGCCATTTGCTCACTATTCACAGCATGAACTTGTAA
>JACMOW010000182.1 GCA_014377775.1 Pedobacter sp.
GAACCTAAAGCGCCATTGGTACTGAATAGAAAGTTTAGAGCGAAGGATTTTAGTAGTTCAAAAAACAGGATTCCTGAGCTTGATAAATATGGGTGGTTGATAAGATTAGATGAGCCATTGCCCTTAATTGATGCAAAAAAGCTCAAGGAGAGTTTTTTTAGAGGAGCTACCGAACAAATTAAAGTTGCCATCCCCTCAACCGAAATCGATTTGCACATCGAAAAGTTACGGGATGATTATCAATTTCTAGATCAATCGGAGATGGTAAATATTCAATTGACTTATTTTCAGCAAATGCTAGACGCCGCTATTGTACATCAAATGCCAAAGATTGTTTTCATTCACGGTGTGGGGAACGGAACGTTAAGACATCATATTCACAAGGTGATCAGTAAACATCCACAAGTCCGCACCTTTTTAGACGCACAAAAGGAGAAATTTGGTTTTGGTGCAACTGAGGTGGTTTTTAAGGTTTAACTCCCTTTCGCCGCTCTTGTCATTTGTTCCAACATATCCCACATTTCGCTTGGAATAGCTTCCAGTCCGTTCATCTGACCAGCGCCTTGAAGCCATTCACCCCCATCGATGGTAATCACTTCACCATTAATATATCCAGAAAAATCACTGATTAAAAATGCTGCTAAATTGGCCAATTCCTGATTTTCTCCCACTCTTTTAAGCGGTACGCGGCTTTTAAAATCGAACTTTTCTGCCAAATCACCTGGTAATAACCGATCCCATGCGCCTTTGGTGGGAAATGGCCCTGGAGCAATTGCGTTGGTACGAATACCATATTTACCCCATTCTACTGCTAAGGAGCGCGTTAGCGCCAAAACACCACCTTTTGCACAGGCAGACGGAACTACGTAAGCTGAGCCTGTAAATGCGTATGTAGTTATAATATTTAAAACGCTTGCTTGCTGCTTTTCAGAAATCCAATGTTTGCCAAAAGCCAAGGTACAGTTCACAGTCCCTTTCAACACAATATCTATAATACTCGAGAAAGCATTAGCCGATAAACGCTCGGTAGGAGAAATAAAATTACCTGCTGCATTGTTCACCAATCCATCAACTTTTCCAAATTTAGCCATCGCTTGTGCCAATACATTTTCTACTTGTGCATACTCGCGTACATCACATTGTACGGCTAAAACTTGCCCCCCAGTATCAGCCATCATTTGATCGGCTGTTTTTTCAAGCACTTCTAATTTTCTGCTGGTGATGATTAAATTAGCGCCTAATTTTAAAAAGTAGGTGCCCATGGCTTTACCTAAACCAGTTCCTCCACCGGTTACTACTATGGTTTTGCCTTTTAAAGCGTCATCTCTTAACATGGGTTGGTTGTACATATCTTTGGTTTAATTTTTCCTTTGGAGACTCTCTATTATCGTTTTTAAAATGGCTCTAGTGCTTGGCGACCACCATTGTTTTAGCATCATATCGAGGTCGGCACTTTGATCGGCACTCGTAATGGCAATTAACTCTTTTCTGATGTTAAGCTTACTTTGCTGCCAAGTATTTGCCTCAAAAGCCATGTATTTTCTAGCTTTCCGCTCGGCTGCGGTTAAAATACTTTCTTGCTTAACAACCTCATCAACTAAGCCTATTTCTA
The DNA here is from genome assembly GCA_014377775.1 of Pedobacter sp. Lineage (GTDB taxonomy): Bacteria > Bacteroidota > Bacteroidia > Sphingobacteriales > Sphingobacteriaceae > Pedobacter. The sequence goes on from JACMOW010000182.1 coordinate 1,613, forward strand.
AAGCTTCTTCGGGATTAAATAGTTTTCCTTCTAATAAACTTTTTGTGGCTTTGGCTTTTCCTAGCCAAAATGAGTATAGGTTAAAAATGCTATTTGGAACAATAATGCCCACGGGTACTTCATTTAGCCCAATAATATATTTGCCCTCGGCCATCACGCGTGCATCGCAAGCCAATGCAATTACGCATCCTCCGGCCGGACTATGCCCATTAATGGCACCTATCAATGGTTTCTTGAAGGCAGTAATTTTAGCTACAAAATTTAAGAAAAGGTGCCAAAAACTTTTTGCTTCTTCTTCGGTGTAGTTATAAAGCTCTATTAAATCTAATCCTGCCGAAAAGAAATTTTCTTTTCCTGTAATCATTACGCCACCGATATTCGAATCGCCTTCAATATTCTTCAATATATCAGTTAATTCGGTAACCATTTCTCGGTTTAACGAATTAGATTTCCCACGGTTAAGTGTAATAATGGCTAAACGGTCTTTAATGGTAACCTCGATGGTATTCATAGCGTTGTATTTTGAAAGTAAGTATATTGTTTTCTATCGAGATTTCCAATCTCAACTTTATTTAACTTCATAAGTAAATACTTTTCTAGCAAGATTGCCCATAAAATCTATGCCTTCTATTACTACTCGGTATGGTCCAGCTTCATCCGTATTAAAGTAATTGAGCTTAAAACTTCCTTTTTCATCAGAAAGGATGGAAGGATTCCAATAAACTGTAGTTCTTAAATCGGGCTTTGTATCGGGATTAGTATCGTATCGAGGGGAATAAAATGAGCGACTCATTGCATAGCCTTTTGGATTATACGTGATAATGCCAGGGGCATAGGTAGAGATTGACGATGTGCCACCCCCACGTTTTGTGGTGATTACCAGTACTCCGCCACCCCCATTTGAACCATATATTGCCGTGTTTCCAATACTTTTTAATACTTCAATGGTTTCAATGTCAAAAACATTAATGTCGTCTAACAAAAAGTCTTGCATGTTCATGCCATCTAAAATAATGGCCATTGGAGCCGAAGATTGACGGGCATAGGCTTGCCCGTTGCGAATAATTACACCCGCTATTCGGCCCGATAGGTAAAAGGAGAGTTGAGGCGTATTTTCTAAATCTTTAGCCGTAATCACAGCATCAGCATTGCCAGCACCATTTAGGTTCGCAGAGTTTTCCACTTTCTTTTTTTCTCCAATAATTTCCACTTTTTTAAGCTGTATGGTGCGGTTAAGCATTCCACGCTTGGTAAGCTCTTCAAAATAATCATCACTATTTCGCAGATAATTTTTTAACTGATCATTTACGTTAACCGCTATGTCGCCTGTGTTTTGGTTGGTAGTGATGAGCTGGCCGGGTATAATATCGAGCTTAATTTGTACCTCTCTTTTACCTTTTTCATTACGTGCCTGAACTATAAATCGAGCACTATCTGGGAATTCGAGATTATTGAAATTAAATCGCCCATTGGCATCGCTAAGCGTATCGATGGCAAAAATACCTCCAGAAGAAGAAAATAATGAAACTTTTCCATTTGGTACAGGTTTGCCACCATTTGTAGTTATTATTCCGCTAATTTGAAGTGATGTTTCAGCCTTGAAATTGTTATCTGGCAAAGCGGAACCAGCAACTAATTTCCAATTAATTTTTCGCCAGCCTTGGGTAAGTAAAAGGTGGTCAAGATCTATACGAGTCTTCACATCATTACCCATAAAATAATGATTGGGCTTTTCTATGTAACCTTTTAGGTCTGATTTTAATAGGAGGCTTGTAAAAATGTTAGTTTCATTTTCGAGATCGGGTTCAACTATTGCTGCATTGGTAACCGAAATGGAGAAACTTGCACGGGTTGGCTTATTTTCGCTTGTACCTAAAAGTTCAAGATTCATTAATCCTCTTTTGCTATAAGTTTCATCAAGGTTACCTACACTAAGCTTTATTTTATTGAAATTGTTGTCAATAAAGATTAACCGCTCCGAAACAGGAATACTTTCTCCACTAAAAAGCGTAAGCGTAACAATGCCCGAAGGAAGTTCTGATTTAGGTAAACTAGCCATTGCGAAATTCTTTACGGTAGGTATTTTTACCGAAAAAAATACATTTCCATTTTGCTGAACCAGTAGATTGAGATCGCCTTTTCCAACCAAATCATCAGTAATGAACACTTTTATAACAACTTTAGCTGTATCGTTGTTATTGGCACTTAAAAAGTAGCCGCTACTTTCTACTTTTGGAAGATCGAACAGTTTTTCGTTTCCATTCTTAAATGTAATCTTAGCCTTGTAAACTTTATCGGCAATTGGGTTCAAATAAAAGCTTCCCATGCCCAAGTAAGTGCTTTCGAAATTTGTAATTTCTGCGCCTTCGTTATCTATAATTATTCCTTTAATATCTTCACCTTTACCTTCGGCGTTTATAGCTTTAAAGGCAACTTTATTAGGTAAACCTTGCGTTAAATTTCCGCTTTCTGGAAAAAATTGCACGTCAATCTCTGTTGAAGTGGTTTTAAGGGGGATGATCTTGGAGATTTTCTGTTTATTTGCCAGGGTTAATATAACTGTTATTTTGCCAGATTTGTAGATGCTGGGCTGTGTGTTTACAATCGGTATGCTAATTTCTCCATTGGTATTAGAAATTGCTTTGCCTTTGGTGATGGTTCTTGCACTAAGTTCAACCACATAATCAACTTCAGTGGCGCTATAGGGATTTCCATTCTTGTCGGTAAATCGAATGGTGCTGTTTACCTTTTCATTATTTCCTTCCTTACTAAAAACGTAATCTGCCTTAACAAATACTTTATTGGCCCAAGAATTGCCTATTTTTATTGTTTTATCGAAAAAGAAATCAGGTCCTGCATTTCGCATCAATTGGGTATAGGCTCGGATGCGATAGTTGCCTTCTTTAAGCGTATCGGGCAGTCGAATATCGCCCCAGCTAATGCCACTTTGCATGGGCAGTTTGAGTTGCCTTCTTAGTGAATCCTTTTCATCAAAAAGTTCTACATATAGCATCTTGCTAAGCGTGGTTGGCGCCGAAGTTTTACTGTCGGTAACATAGGCTTTGAACCAGATGTCATCGCCTATGGCGTAATATGGCTTATCGAGGTGAAGATGAATTTTTTCCTGAGGATACTTTTTTGTGAACGCTTCTAATTTCTTTAACAATGCTGCAAATGGATCATCATCCACAACGAAAGCAGACAGGCTTAACGCAGCAATTAGTGCTAAACATGAGATAAACAATAATTTTTTCATAGGTGTGTATGAATAATAAAGCCTTAAGTTACAAAAACCTAAGGCGTAATGAAAATAAATGTATTAAAAAATTAGTTGATTGCTCTTAGAAGGTGTTTTTCCACATCATGCTTTCAACGGGTTTAGTGGTTTTATTATTGTATTTCGCGTTATCTTTTGTATGGTACATATTGGTAATCTCGCCATCCACAGCAAAGTAAATTAATTGCCCTATAGGCATTCCGGCATAGATGCGAACGGGTTGTGTACAAGAAATTTCTAAGGTCCACGTGTTGCAGAAACCTACATCGCCTTTGCCTGCAGTAGCGTGGATATCGATACCTAACCGGCCGGTGCTACTTTTGCCTTCTAGAAAAGGAACATGGGCATGTGTTTCAGTATATTCTAAGGTTACGCCTAAATATAAAGTGCATGGCTGTAGCACGAAACCGTCTTTCGGAATTTCAAAATGCTCAATTTTATTATGCACCTTGGCATCCAATACACGGTCTGTATAAGTAGCCAAATATTTGCCTAAATGCACATCATAAGAGTTTGTGCCTAAGCAATCCATTGTAAAAGGCTCAATAATAATTGTTCCTTTGTCTATTTCTTGAAGAATGTGTTTGTCTGAGAGTATCATTTTTGAGTATTTTGGACTAAATTATGATTATTTTAAGATACTTTTGTATTACTTTTTTAAATAAGAGATGCCCATAGTTTATAAAAAAAATATTGACGAGCAAACCAGTCTGGCGGTTTGGAAGATCGAAGAAACAGAAGAACAACTACTTTGCGGTTTACAATTAAAACAGCATGAGCTCGATGTAATTGCCTCCCTAAGTAATGGAAAACGCGTACTGCACTGGCTAAGCACGCGTTTATTATTAAGAACAATGCTTAACACAAGCGACTATATAGATTGCCAAATGGATGATCATGGTAAGCCTTATTTGGTAAACTCCACTATGCAAATATCTTTAAGTCATTCATACGACTATGCGGCCGTAATAATCAGCAAGGATAAAAAGGTTGGTGTTGACATTGAATTGATAAAACATAGAATAAAAAGCATTAAGCATAAATTTTTATCAGACCTAGAGTTGGCCCAAAAGCAGATTGGCGATAATACCAATGGCTTATATGTAAGCTGGTGCGCTAAAGAGGCCATTTATAAATGGAATGGGCGCAAAGGATTAGAGTTTAAACAGCATATCCATATCAAACCTTTTAAATTAAAGGAAGAAGGCACCCTACAAGCACTTGTTGAATTGCCAGAAGGTACCAAAGCTTTGGATGTTAATTATTTTAAAACCAAGGATGGATACATGTTGGGTTATGTAGTGGCGCCATGAACAAAGCAACTAAGTGGGTAGATTGGGGATTAATCGATTATCAAACAGCATGGGATCAGCAAACGCTATTTTTTAATGATACCGTTGCCTTGAAGACCAAAAATCGCACTGAAAATACGACTATCGCCACCCCAAATTACTTGGTTTTTTGTGAACATCCGCATGTGTACACCTTAGGTAAAAGCGGGCATCCCGAAAATTTATTGCTGGATGAGCAGGGGCTAAATGAAAAACAGGCTACTTATTATAAGATTAACCGAGGAGGCGATATCACTTATCACGGGCCCGGCCAAATTGTTGGCTATCCGATTTTAGATCTGGATAATTTTTTTACGGATATTCATTTGTATTTACGAACATTGGAGGAAGCGGTAATTTTAACTTTAGCCGACTATGGAATTGTGGCTGGCAGATACGAAGGCTATACTGGTGTTTGGCTAGATGCGGATAACGAAAAGGCACGTAAAATTTGTGCGCTAGGCGTTCGTTGTAGTCGATGGGTTACAATGCATGGTTTTGCCTTTAACGTAAATACAGATTTAAGCTATTTTAAGCATATTGTGCCTTGCGGGATCGATGATAAGGATGTAACCTCGATGGAAAAAGAGTTAGGTAGACCGTTGGCCATGGCAGAAGTAAAACAAAAGCTAAAAGAACATGTTGCTGAACTTTTTAAAATGGAATTCTAATTAACGTAATCTAATTAGCGTTAATATTCGTATATTCTTGTATGAAATTTAACCTGTTTTTCTTGTCATTATTCGTAATATTGGGCTGTACTAAAAAAATGGAAGAAGCAGTGATTTTAAGTCCACCTAGTACCGAAAAACTGGTAGTAACATACTTGGCTTTGGGCGATTCGTACACCATTGGTGAATCTGTTGCGCAAAACGAATCATTTCCTTATCAATTTGTAACGAAATTAAAGTTACAAGGTTTAAATGCGGCTAACCCAAAAATAATTGCAAAAACAGGGTGGACAACCGACGAATTGCAAGTAGCCATAAAGGCAGAAAATTTAAACCAAACCTTTGATATTGTAACCTTGTTAATTGGTGTAAATAATCAATATAGAGGCTATTCGAAAATAACGTACCGAAAGGAATTTAAGGAATTATTGCAAACTGCCCTCGGCTATGCCAGCGGAAATAAAAAGAGAGTATTTGTAATTTCTATACCCGACTGGGGGGTAACGCCATTTGGGTTATCAAGTGGTAAAAGTGCAAAAGCGATTGCCGACGAAATTGATGCTTTTAACGCAATAAACAAAGAAGAAACCTTGGCTATGGAAATAAGTTATACCGACATTACTCCTGATTCGAGAAAAGCAGCCACAGATGGTTCTTTAATTGCGAAAGATGGTTTGCATCCCTCTGGCAAAATGTATTTGCAATGGGCTTCTGCTATAGATTTACGAACTCTTGATACTCCGTAAGTCTATCTAGCATTCTGGCAAACTGATCGGAATATTAGTTGCTAAGCCCCCATCAGAGGTTTCCTTGTATTTTGAATTCATATCCAAAGCCGTTTCCCACATCGTATTCACTACAGCATCTAAACTCACTTTTGCTTTATCGGGGTTGCTTTGTAAAGCGAGCTGACTAGCGGTAATCGCTTTTATTGCGCCCATTGTGTTGCGTTCGATACAAGGAATTTGCACCAAGCCACCTATTGGGTCACAGGTTAAGCCTAGGTGATGTTCCATCGCAATCTCTGCTGCCATAAGCACTTGTCGCTGAGATCCCCCTAAACACTCTGTTAAGGCTGCTGCAGCCATTGCCGAAGAAACGCCAATTTCTGCTTGGCATCCACCCATTGCTGCTGAAATAGTAGCACCTTTTTTAAATATGCTGCCTATTTCTGAGGCACAGGCAATAAATTGAATGATCTTATCATCACTAAAGCCATCGCAAAAAGTGATAAAATAGTGCAGTACCGCCGGAATTACACCCGCAGCCCCGTTAGTTGGAGCGGTTACTACGCGGCCAAATGCTGCATTTTCTTCGTTTACAGCTAACGCAAAGCAGCTAACCCAATCTAGAATGTAATTAAAGCCATTGCCGCCATTTTTAATTGCCGCTATCCAACTATCGTAATCATTGTAGGCTTTACCTGCTAATAACTTTTTATTTAAGGCTGCCGCACGTCTGGCTACGTCTAATCCGCCCGGTAAAAAACCTGGAGTATGACAGCCTCTATATGTACATTCTTTCATTACCTTAAAGTGTTCAAGAATTCCCTTTTTTGTTTCAGCTTCTGTACGCCAGGCAGCCTCATTTTCCATCACCACCTCGCTCACTTTAAGGCCAGTTGATAAACACCAATGCAATAGTTCACTGGCTTTTTCTACAGGAAATGGAAGGTCTACCTGCTCTTTTTCACTGCCGTTTTCTCCCTCTTTAACTACAAAACCACCACCAATAGAGTAATAGGTTTCTGAAAAAGCCTTTCCTGTGCCTAAAAATGCCTGAAAAGTTACCGCATTAGGATGAAAGGGCAAACTTTCGTTAAATAAAAAAATTAAATCATCCGCATAAGAAAAGTGGATTTTTTTGTTCGCTCCTAAGTCCAATTGCTGGGTTTGTTTTATTTCTTCAATCGTGCTATCGATGGCATTTACATCAAAAGTAACTGGATCTCCTCCTGCTAGGCCCAATAAGATAGCAATATCAGTTCCATGCCCCTTACCTGTTTTTGCAAGTGATCCGTATAGCAATATTTTAACCTGTACAACATCATTCAGTTGTTTTTGTTGTTTTAAGGAAACTAAAAATTGTTGTGCAGCTCGCCAAGGCCCCAGGGTGTGGGAGCTAGACGGCCCAATTCCTATTTTAAAAATATCAAAAACGGAGATCTGTTCATTTGGCATAGTCAAATTTACGATAGTTTTTAAGATAACATACATTTGGATAATCCATTTAACGGGGTTATATTAGAATTTTAAATATATTATGAAGAAAATAATCCTCTTAATTGCTATCCTGTGCTTATTGCAAATTACTAAGGCGCAAAAAAATCAGAATGTTTATTTCTTAAAAAATAGTGGTAAAGAAGTAAAAATTAAGGATAGTGCTGATTATATTCGTGTTATTCAAGAACCAGATTCTGGTGAAACTAATTTTAATTTATTAGAGTTTTATGCCAACGGTAAACGGAAAACTATAGGAACGGTTTCTGCATTTGATCCAAGGTTGGTTTATGAGGGCTTAATTTTAAGGTTTAATACAGAAGGGAAGCGAAAAGAAATCTCTACATACGAAAAGGGTGTTCCATTAGGGATGTCTTATCGATATTTTGACAATGGAAAAGTGCGCACACAGATTGAATATTTAACCGAGTTACCATTTAATCCAAATTCCAAATTAATTTATTTGGCCGATTCGCTAGGTAAGGTGTATGTAGAAGAAGGGGCTGGATATACCATTGACACGGTTAAAATGCCGAGTGGCGAGAAGATCGAAGAAGGCGGCTATAAGGATGGTGTTAAACATGGAGTTTGGAAGGGAGCTGAAACAGCAAACGGAATGAGTTTTATAGAAACGTATGAAGGGGGGAAGTTGATAGGAGGTGAAAGTACTAGAGAGGGCGTAAAGTATAAGTATACTTTTGCTATGGAAGCACCTAGTTTTAAAGGTGGAATGCCCAAATTTTATCAATATGTGGCTAATTCAATGCGATACCCAAACGATGCCACAAAAAATAATATTGAGGGAACTGTTATTGTAGAATATACGGTAGAAAAGGATGGTCGCTTAGTAGAAGTACAGATAAAAAAATCTGTTTACCCATCCATTGATGAAGAAGCCCGACGCGTAATAAGGAGCTCTCCAAAATGGACTCCCGCAACAATGAGGGGAGTTCCAGTTCGAGTAAAACTTAGCATACCCTTGAAATTCACCATGCCACGGTGAGAAAACTAATTTATTACGATTAATTAAGCTATTAAAAATCAAAAGCAATAATTTTCTGATCTTTAAGCATCCTATCCACAAATCTTTTATGATTTTTAAGGCTACCTACTGCTATCCAAGTTCCACTAATAATGCCATTTGAAAGTTCTTGTTTACCACGATAAAGTTTAAGCTTAGATGTTCTGATATAATCTTCATAAGTGTCGAGGCTCTCATTTTCGTACTTTTTTACAATGCGATAAGTTCTTTTGGTAAACCTACGTTCTACAAAACTTTCTACATAAGGAAAAATTAACAATGCTGCCAATACCACAATGGTTACTCCCATTGCTTGTTCATAATGGCCAGCACCAATGGCCATACCTATGGCGGCAACAATCCATATTACACAAGCAGTAGTTAATCCATTAACCCTATTGTCTTCCTTAAATATTACACCAGCACCTAGAAACCCAATTCCGGTTACAATATTAGAGGCTATTCGATCCTGACTATTCGATCCGATTTGAATAGATAAAATGGTAAAAAGGGTAGCGCCCAAACCAATCATGATCATGGTTTTTAAACCAGCCTGTTTATTTCTAAATTCACGTTCAACTCCAATTAGGCCACATAAAAGCGTAGCTAGTAAAAATTTATTAATTTCTACCTGAGTTATAAAATGATTACTATCGATGTAGTTTTGCATAGTTTAGGCAAGTTAAAAAAAAAATCCCCCAAAACTATGATCGTCTTGAGGGATTTTTATGGGTTCAGACTTGGCTTACATCATGCCGCCCATTCCACCGCCGCCCATAGGAGGGTGTGAATGACCTGCGTCTGCTGCTTCCGGCTCATCTGCTAATACCACTTCCGTAGTTAATAACATGGCTGCAATAGATGCTGCGTTTTCTAAGGCTACACGACCCACTTTAGTTGGATCGATAACACCAGCACCGATTAAGTTCTCATACACATCAGTACGTGCATTATATCCAAAATCTGCTTTACCTTCTTTTACTTTTTGAACTACGATAGAACCTTCAATGCCTGCATTTTCACAGATTTGACGTAATGGTTCTTCAATAGCGCGACGAATAATTTGAATACCCGTGTTTTCATCTTCATTTAAACCTTTTAATCCAGTTAATGCATCAACTGCACGGATAAACGCAACGCCACCACCGGCAACAATACCTTCTTCTACAGCAGCACGAGTTGCATGTAATGCATCATCAACGCGATCTTTTTTCTCTTTCATTTCAACCTCACTTGCAGCACCAACATAAAGTACAGCAACACCACCCGAAAGTTTAGCTAAACGCTCTTGTAATTTTTCTTTATCGTAATCAGATGTAGTGGTTTCTACCTGCGCTTTAATTTGATTAACACGAGCCTTAATATCTTCAGATTTACCCGCACCATTAATTACAGTTGTGTTGTCTTTATCAACCACAACTTTTTCTGCAGTACCTAAATAAGTTAAATCAGCGTTTTCTAATTTATAACCTCTTTCTTCAGAAATTACAGTACCACCAGTTAAAATAGCGATGTCTTCTAACATTGCTTTTCTTCTGTCGCCAAAACCAGGTGCTTTAACGGCAACTACTTTTAACGAACCACGAATTTTGTTCACTACCAAAGTAGCTAAAGCTTCGCCATCTAAATCTTCGGCAATAATTACCAATGGTTTGCCAGTTTGTACAGTTTTCTCTAAAACAGGCAACAATTCTTTCATGTTGCTTATTTTTTTGTCGTAAATTAAAATGTAAGGGCTTTCTAATTCCGCTTCCATTTTATCGGCATTGGTTACAAAGTATGGAGATAAATAACCTCTATCAAATTGCATACCTTCAACTGTTTTAACTTCAGTTTCTGTACCTTTTGCTTCTTCAACAGTAATAACACCATCTTTACCTACTTTTTTCATTGCCTCGGCAATTAAAGCACCAATAACTTCGTCGTTATTAGCAGAGATAGATGCTACTTGTTTAATTTTGTTATTATCATCACCAACAGCTTGAGATTGCTCTTTTAAATTTGCAACTACAGCGGCAACAGCTTTGTCAATACCACGTTTCAAATCCATCGGATTTGCACCAGCAGCAACATTTTTAATTCCAGCAGTTACAATCGCTTGTGCTAAAACAGTAGCAGTTGTTGTTCCATCACCTGCAATATCGGCAGTTTTAGACGCAACTTCTTTTACCATTTGAGCACCCATATTTTCAATTGGGTCTTTTAATTCAATTTCTTTCGCTACGGTTACACCATCTTTAGTAATTACTGGTGATCCAAATTTCTTATCGATAATTACATTACGACCTTTTGGACCTAACGTTACTTTTACTGCGTTCGCCAAAATATCAACGCCTCTTTTCAGGGCATCGCGTGCTTCAACGTTATATTTTACTTGTTTTGCCATTTTTTATAGATTTGAGATATGAGTATTGAGATTTGATACTCAAAGACATATCTGATTAGATTATTTATTTAAAAATTAAATTTCTTATAATGTTCCTAAGATATCAGAATCTCTCATAATTAAATATTCAGTACCTTCAATAGTAACTTCGGTACCACCATATTTACTGTATAAAACCTGATCACCAATTTTTACACTTAGTGGGATTAAATTTCCAGTTTGGTCAGCATATTTTCCTGGACCAACAGCAACAACAATACCTTGTTGCGGTTTTTCTTTTGCAGTATCGGGGATATAAATACCAGAAGCTGTTTTTTCTTCCGCAGCAGCAGCCTCAACAACTACTCTATCTGCATTAGGTTTAAAGTTCAAAGCCATAAATACTCGTTTATTTTTTAGTTTTAATAATAGAATTAATTCGTATTGTTCTTTTATACGATATATATGTTTTAACAGTTTTTATGCCAAGCCTGTTTTGCTTGCCAAATTTGCATTCGCTGTCAGTTAATGGTTTAGGGGATGAAATTGCGGGTGTCAGTCTGGCAGTATAAAAA
>JACMOW010000183.1 GCA_014377775.1 Pedobacter sp.
AATTTTTTGCACCACATAAGCGATCATATCTCTTCTAATAACAAAACCTATTTTTTGATAAAGTTTAACTGCAGCCACATTATCATTTCTAACATGCAGAAAGGGAATTTGTGCTTTATCTAAAATTCGCTTAATCTGTTCGCGCAATAGCTGATAAGCATAACCCTTACCCAAATGATCAGGATGGGTGCAAACTGCGCTAATCTCAATATAAGGCGTTGGATTAAATCGATGCCCAGCCATAGCTACTAATTTTTTTTCACTAAATACTCCAGTATAATTACTCAAAGCAATGGTATTGGCTCTGAAAGGGCCGGGCTGAGTTAATTTAACCAATTCAATCATCTCTGGCACATGGCTTTCATTCAAATCTTTAAAATCGATATCCTCACCATTTGGCACCTCAGACAATCCATATACCATCTGAAGCATATTGATTTGTGTAATCAGTTTCCACTGATTGGGAATTTCATAAGCCGTTGGTGTAAAAACCACGAAAGTAATTTCAGGTTCGCTATTTTGATAGAGTTCTTGGAATTCAAGCGCTGCGTTATTCTTTAATCCTGCAAAAGGGGCTACATCTTCTATATAATAATTTGCCTCTTTGGTTCCTTTAGCAAAAGCACCATTCCCTGAGTTTAGTGCATGGTAAATGGGATTATCTAATACATGTTCATCTTTGCTTGGCATAGTTAAAGGTATTACTATTTTCCATTTAAATAAATATCAATCCTACGTTATATCCTTCTTCAATTCGCTTTTTCAAGTATTATCAAAGTTCGATTAATAATTTATAAAATGGTTTTTCAGCCATTGTATAGCCAATCGTTATTTCAAGGTATGATACGATCTTAAAGCGATGGTTATACTCCCTTTCTTCGTGCCTCGCAATGACGATAATAAATTTATGATGCGTTATCGAATAGGAAATGCGAAGCGTAATTAAATGCATACATTTAGGTTCAAAAACAATATAATTTATTGAATATTAAAGATGAGAGCAATCGTAAATACCGTATATGGGCCACCAGAGGTTGCTCAATTAATGGAGGTAGAAAAGCCTGTTCCAAGCCAAAATGAAATCCTAATTAAAATTTATGCAACCACGGTTAACCGTACCGATTGTGGTTTCAGAAGTGCTGAATATTTCATTTCCCGGTTCTTTAGTGGACTATTTAAACCTAAAAACAAGACACTTGGTAATGAATTTGCCGGGGTTATTGAAGAGATCGGTAATTCTGTAACCTTGTTTAAAATTAACGATTATGTATTTGGGTATAACGATCAAGGGTTCGGAGCGCATGCTGAATATATGATCATGGCAGAAAATGGCACTTTAGCAACAATGCCAAACAATGTAACTTTTGATGAAGCGGCACCGATATGTGAAGGTGGGCATTATGCCTTATGTGATATTAGAGCTGCAAAAGTACAAAAAGGCCATGATGTTTTGGTAAATGGGGCTACCGGCGCAATTGGTTCAGCCGCCATTCAACTTTTGAAGCAAATTGGGGCAACAGTTACTGCAGTATGTAATTCAAAAAATGTTGAGCTCATCAAATCATTACACCCCGATTTTATAATTGATTACACCAAGGAAGATTTTACACAAACCAACAAGCGATTTGATTTTGTGTTTGATGCCGTAGGTAAGAGTTCGTTCGGGAAATGTAAGCAAATACTCAAAAAGCGAGGCGTATATATCTCTACAGAACTTGGTGAAAATTGGGAAAATATTTTTCTGGCACTTAGCACCCCTTTCTTTGGTGGCAAAAAAGTTTTATTTCCTATACCCACCATTAATCAGAGCGATGTTATTTTTTTAAAGGAGCTGGTTGAAACGGGTAAGTATCGACCGTTAGTTGATCGTAAATATCCTTTAGAGCAGATTGTAGATGCATACCGATATGTGGAAACTGGAATGAAAACAGGAAATGTAATTTTAAAACCTTGTTAAGTCATCCGCATTTAAAAACCTAAATTCACCGATATCTAACATTGTGTTGGATATCGGGGAATAAGTTGTAGGAACTTAGCTTAGGTGGTATTTAGCAAATAAAATACAGGTTGTCTAGAATTTTATATTCCCTCTTAATTCGCCGCCAGGAACGGTTGAACTGTGAATGTTCAAATACCACTTCCCTGCCAAAAGCTGGCTAACTTGCGCGTCTGTTAGTGCAACTGTTTGACCAGACATGTTTCCCATGGTTGAAGTTGGAAAACCTGTAATCCCAATGGCTACGCCAGAGCTTTTAATATCCGAGCCATCATCTGCACCGTGAAAATGCATATTAGTTACAGTTGCTGTAGTAGAACCTAGCTGCCACGAAAAGTTGTAGGTAATCGCTTTTGTGGTGGGATCAAAAGAGAGCTGGCCAGTACCTGTACCCGTGCTAGTAACAGCAGGAACTTCCTGAGCTCCAGAAAGTGTAATGGTAGTTTTCTTAGTAATATCAACAGGTCCGTCAATCTTTTTCTTACATGCCGAAACAGAAAATAACAGCACGATTACTGCGGTAGCAGCGTAAATTTTTGTAACCAAAATACTTTTCATAAAATTAATTAATTAGGGTTTATAGTGTAGTACGTTAACTTTTACCAAAGGGTTGCCTTCGTGTAAAAAAAAATTAAGTTTAAAATAAAGGTGATCATTTATTTTGTTGATCATTCCAAACTGTGATTAATTATTTTTCCGAGGCCTTTTTTAGAGAGTTTCTCGGCAATAATGAAATTGTGTGTAGAACAGTTTATGGCTTTAAAGTGTGTTGATCAAACTATTTTCGAGGGTATTCCTCGGTATCCCATGATGTTGGTTTAGCGCCCATCCTAAATTCTATTATTCCACCATTTTTTATTTCAGTATGAGAAAACCAACTCTTCTTTAAAGGCTCTCCATTGAGAGAAGCACTTATAATATATTTATTTATTTCACTTAATCCTTTGCATATGATAATCAGTTCTTTCTCTTCCCTCCCAAGCTTTAAATTAACTTGATTAAACATAGGCGAAGTAATTAAGTATAAA
>JACMOW010000184.1 GCA_014377775.1 Pedobacter sp.
AATTTTAACTGATCATGCTTGGTGCGAACAGAAGGCCGCCACCAATGCGATTACCTTAATTGCAAATAACTCCGAACATTACGATTTAGTAGAAGCACTTACTGCGATCGCCATTGAGGAGATGGAACACTTTCAGCAAGTGGTGGGCATCATCAAACAACGGGGTTATACACTTGGGCGCGAAAGAAAAGACGATTATGTTGGACAATTGGTAAAGTTTAGCAAAAAGGATGGTAGTAGGAATACATCGTTTATAGATCGATTGCTATTTGCAGCTATGATCGAAGCCAGAAGCTGCGAGCGTTTTCGTGTGCTATCGCTGTACATTAAGGATGCCGAATTGGCGAAGTTCTACCACGATTTAATGGTTTCCGAAGCTGGACATTATACTACTTTTTTAAATTTTGCCCGTAAATATACCATTGATGTGGATGTAGATAAACGCTGGAAAGAATGGCTAGATTTTGAAGGAAAATTGATTCAGAGCTTTGGGAATAAAGAAGCGATACATGGTTAGTGTTTTGGCTTATGGTAGTTCCACAACCAAATTACAATATTCTGATAGCTTTTAATTCCGCTTTTTTGATTGTTTAATTTAAGAAATTTATCAAATGCAACGTTCATATAACCAGACATTTGGCTGTTATATTTGCGCCAAAAATCGCTTTCTGCTTTAAAATTAGCGAGTACACCTGGCGCTATTTTTTTATACAGCGCTTCATAATCTTCTGGCGATTTAATCCGAACTTCGAGTAAAAGGTAACGCAACATATTATAATTTGCCGAATATCGAAAGTTTACATCATCACTATTTGTGGCAGTTAAATAACCTACCAAATTGGCTTCGTCTTCGCGCGCAATACCCAACTGATGTGAAATTTCGTGACAAGCTACAAAAGGTAATACCCAAGCAGGTAAAAGCATATTTAAATTGGCTTCGCCTGATAGTGGATTATAGTAACCCTCAATTCCTATTTTACTAATGGTGTAGCTACTTATTGCGGGCTTAAAAGATGGGGAAGTATAGGTGAAAAAAGGCTGCTTTTGCTGCATTTTTTGATAAGCTAAAACTGACTTTTCTTTAATTTCTTTTAAACTGTAGGTTTGTTTTGGGTTAATCTGGGGTTGAAGTTCGTTTACTTTATTGATAAAAAAATTACTCAAGAGCACCAGTTCTTTTATAGAATATTTTTCATCACCGATAGATAATTGTGTGCTAATGCTTGGTCTGGCATAATTTAATCCCCAAAGCAGTTTAAAACTGATATAAAGTATAAATAAGATATTTAAGCCTTTGAGGGGGATAATGAATCGATCTTTCTTGGTTAATGATTTTCTTTTCTTAAAAAGTAAAAAAATGCTTCTTAAGGCTATAAAGATTAATAATGCATATAGAATATCACCTAAGGCAAAAGGCAAAAGAGATGAAATCCACCTTAAACTAGCAGAGAGAATAGGGTAAAAACCAGTTGAATAATAGTTAAGCACTAAACTCGGACTTAAATCAAAAATAAAAATCAATAGCGCAATGCTGAAGAGAATGGCAGAGGTTAGGAGTAGCTTGCGAGAGAAAGGCATTTTATTTGTAATGACTTCTTAAAGAATAAACGTATA
>JACMOW010000185.1 GCA_014377775.1 Pedobacter sp.
GCCAATGCCTCTAGCTCCTCTTATTCCGATTAGCCTTGCATCCCAATTGATGACATCTATTGCTGAACGTACAAAGTTAGTAGGTGTAAATTGAAGTTTCTTTTGATAATTTTCGAACAATAATTCCATAATTGTTTATTCTATTATACAAATATAGTATAAAATTGTATAGTCCGATAAACAATTTTATCAATTCAAAATTTCTTGCAGCTGTTTTAGTTCATCTACTTTTTCTTTTGACCCCAAGTTTTCGTAGGCTGAAATTAAATTTCTGATAATGCGCCTAATGATTTCGGTATTGCTACAGGGCGAATAAAAACCTGGTTGTGGTTCTAAGTTAAGTTGCCTTAAAAACTGATCTACATCATGTTTGCCAAATATGGAGCCTTTATTAAAAGCATTAATATAAAAAAGTACACCATATTCCTTCTCTTCGCTGCTATCATCAATATAACCCAGTATAAAATGCTGCGGTAAATTAACGCCATATACAGGGATATCTAATTTTTGTGCCAACGTTGCATATATGATGGCCAACGAGATTTGATTGCCTTTTTTACTTTCTAAAACTTGGTTTAAATAAGAATTTTGCGGGTCGTGGTGATTTTTGGTGTTTCCACTAAAGCCATATTGGGTATAAAATACATGGTTAATGAGTTTAATTTTTTCAATAGAACTCATTTCGTATTGCAAGCCTATCCAAATCTCGCGCTTAATTTCTTCGATCTGATTAATAACCTGCTGCTCGTTTAAATCAGGATATTGGTAACGATTAATAATTAAAGCACCCTGCAAAAGATCGAATGCACCACTTTGGTACCATAAGTTTAGGTCTTCTTTAACGGTGGTAAATTGGATGGTGTGCACCAAGTTTTCTATTCGTTCTTGTAATACGGTATTTAAAGATTGCTCCCAAGCACTTTCGAGATAAGAAACTACTTCTATACCATAAGTTAACAAACGTTCTTGTACGTGCTGGTAAACCTCTTCATCAGGATCGTCCAACAATTTAACTAAGGCATCAATTTCTGCAAGATTTTCCATTAAAATCCGTCTATTTAACTATTTTTACCACTATGTTCATTCAATTTGTAGTCGATTATTTTAAGCATCGCCTTACCTCAAAAAGTAGACACGGAACGCATTCGCCATTTGTGTATAAGCTAGTAGATGAGGTAATCTACGATTTTTCTGCAAAAAAAGTATATGAAGACATTGAACTACAGCGAAAAAAACTTTTAAATGACGATACCTTACTCACGATTACCGACATGGGGGCAGGCTCTCGGCTCAATAGGAATAGGCAAAAAAAAGTAAGCGAATTAGCAAAGAACGCACTAAAAAGTCCGCGTTTAGCGCAACTTATTTACCGTTTAGCCAAGCAACATCCCGCACAAAAAATAATTGAACTTGGAACGTGTTTAGGAATTACAACGGCCTACCTAGCAAAAGCAAATGAAGCAGCTACGGTGATAAGTATGGAAGGTTGCCCTGAAACTGCAAATATTGCTTACCGTAATTTTGTTGCGCTCGAGTTAGCTAACATTGAACTCCAGGTTGGAAATTTTAATGCGCTTTTTCCTAAAGAGGTAGAAAATAGTGCGCAGTTAGACTTTGTATACATTGATGGTAACCATACCAAAGCGGCTACTTTAAAGTATTTCAATTTGTGTTTGCCCAAAACTCACGAAGGCACACTTTTAATATTTGATGATATTTATTGGAGTAAAGGTATGAAAGCCGCGTGGGAAGAAATTAAAGCACATCCTGAGGTAACGGTAACAATAGATTTGTTTTGGATAGGACTGGTGTACTTTAAAAAAGGGCAGGTTAAAGAGCATTTTAAAATTAAGTTTTAATTCATTTCTTCTCAAAATCCTTGATAAAAATCCCTCATCCGATGAGCGATAGTATTTTATTTACTTGGTAATCAACATATTAATTTAATAACTGATTTTATAGTTGTATAACTGAAAAATAAGTTATAAATTTAAACTATGGAAGAGTTAACCAAAACAGAGGAACGAATTATGCAAGTGTTGTGGAAATTGCAAACTGCATTTGTGAAAGATATCATCAAAGCGTTGGACGAAGAGCCAAAACCGCCATATAATACCATTTCATCCATTGTAAGGCTGTTAGAAAAAAAAGATTATGTTTTGTATAAGGCTTACGGTAAGACTTATGAATATTTCCCAGCCATTAGTAAAGAAGATTATGCTAGAACTACATTCACAAAGTTGTTTTCGGGCTATTTTGACAACTCGCCAACAAGCTTACTTTCTTTTATGGTTAAAGAAGAAAAGCTAAGCGCAGAAGATATAGCAGAGTTAACTGAATTAATCAATAAAAAGAAATGCTAATATGGAACTCCTTAACTACCTCTTAAAAGTTAGTGCCTGCTCCGCACTATTCTTTGCCTTTTATCTACTGGTTTTAAGAAAATTAACTTTCTTCAAGATCAACCGTTTTTACTTGTTGTTAAGTTTGGTAATCAGCTTTATCATTCCTGCGCTGCAATTTACCATAGAAAGAAAGATGGAGACTTCAACGGAAGTAGTCGTTAGCCCTACTGTAAGCGATAGCCAAATCGTTAATAATGTTGTTTTACTAAGCCAAATTGAGGTGAAATCATTACAGATTAACGCAACAGGAGATTTTAATTGGTTAAATGTATTACCTATAGCTTATGGATTAGTAGTTTGTACCTTGTTACTGATGGCCATTCGGCGATTGTTTCAACTCTTTCGTCAGGCGAAAGCCTATAAAACTAAAGTTAATGGTTTAATGGTGATTTCTAAAAATGCAGGTTTTACCAATTGCTCTTTCTTTAATTATGTTTTTATTGACGAAAATAGTTTGTCAGAAAAGGAGCTTGCGGTGATATTGGCGCATGAACAAGTACATTCGAGACAATATCATTCCGTTGATAAGCTTATAATGATAATTGCAAAAGCGGTGCTGTGGTTTAATCCTATTATTTATTTATACGATAAAGCCTTAGAGCAAGCACACGAATATGAGGCCGACGAAACCACTTCGCTAAAGGTGGGAACAGAGCAATATGCTGCTTTATTGCTCCAATTAGCGGTGAGTAAAAGTTCAAATCCACTTATCCACAATTTTGTGAAAAGCCCAATTAAACAGAGAATAAAAATGTTATTTAATTCAAAATCGAAAAACATGAAAAAGCTATGTTATCTATTGATACTTCCAATGGCATTGGGATTGGTTTGGTTGCTTGCTACAGAAGTAGTTTATGCAAATATTAAAAATAATTTGGTTAATAAAACTACGAATTTCCAAGATATACCGTTTTTAGAATGTGTTAAAACAAAAGATGCTAAAGGTTATTCTTATGATAAAATCACCATTAACTCTCCAGGAAAATCACTACGGACTAGCATTGGCTACTCTGGAAAAAATAAGATGACCGTTAATAAATTGTGGTTCTTTATCAATAACAAACTTTATACTGAAGCCGAAGCACAAAAATTTGATGGAGCATTTGTAAAAGGATTATCTGCTAATAAGGGCTTTGGAGGTGCAACTAAATATGCGATATCTGGAGTAGAACAAAATTACTCGAACTATGTATTTTGGTTTGGTAAAGAGCCTAAATTATCTGAGTATGCAGCTAGAAATAAAGCCATTTACCAAAAATACAATGGAACAACTGTAAGCGGAACAATAGTAGAATATAGCTACTCGCATGTAAATAAAGCCCTAATGGATGGATTTATCCTAAAAACCAATGATGGGCTGCTATTGAAGGCTTTTGTGGAGCCTAAATTTGTTAAACAAGCCAATGCGATGGTGAAAAAAGGTGATCAGGTTACGATTAAGATTTATAATTCAGCCTATTGGAAAGATAATGCCTATCCAGTACTGAGTAGTTTCAAATTAATGAAGGGCAATAAAGTATTATTTGATAAATGGCCAAAAACAGCAATCAATAGAAAATATTATGGATCCTCTTCAGTAAAAGTAGTTTGGCATACAAAAGAGAAGAGTAAGAATTTTGAGTATTCTGCTCAAGATTCAATGATTACCGATAAGGAAATGGTATACTTATATGGCAAAGCCAGACTAAAGACGAATGATAAAGAAATTTTTGGAGAGCAAATACATTATAATTCAAAAACTAAAAAGAGTTTTGTTTTCGGGCCTTTAGATCGTGAAGGAAAAAAATTGTAACACCTCATCGGATGAGCAACCTACATCCCGGGCTGATACGTTCGCTCTGCATTTTTAACCACATCTTCTTTATAAAACAATACATCCTTAAATTGCCCTTTGCTATACATCAACGCTTGGTCATTAAAATGCTTCGAGTTGGGATCTCCACTATTGCCCCCTGCTAAAATTGATTTCGCTTTTATCCTACTCCCAAATTCTACTGCACAAACAAAGCTGTTGCCACTAAAACCATAGCGCTTGCTCGTGTTAAAAGGATTGCTTCGATAAGAGGGCAATTGGCCCCACATTGCTGATCCAAAAGCTACGGGTAAACTAGCCAGGTTGTCGTTGTATTTCTCATTAACTGCCCCAGTTAACCGCTGAAAACGATTAACTTCTCCCCATGGCATCTCCCATTTTCCAAAACGCTTGTTTAAATCTACTATCGTTGCTTTTAGGGGGTCGATTAACTCATTCGGCCTTGCCTTTGCTGCAAATTCTATCGTGTTTTGAACCTGATCCTTTTCTCCCGGATCGATGTAAACCTTTTGAATTATTGGATTAAGTTTTTGTGCCCACTCAAAAGCCAACGTGGTTGCAATTGAATTTTCTCCACTGCGATAATCCCAATTTTTTAACACATTGATGGGTTCTTTTAACTCATTTAACAAAGGATCACTTTGTGGTAACCGCTCGTAAGCTTTTAAAACAGCAGGAATAAGAATTTCGAATGTTGGCATATAAGTATCATATCCCATCGCAATTACCTTGTCTAAAGTGTATTTCACTGGCTTACTTAATAGGCGATTTGCAGCAATTCCTCTAAAATTTTCCCCATCGGGAGCCATGTAGGTAGGGTAATTATCTTTTTTAGGGCTGTTTACACCTGCTACAGTAAAGGGAGTAGAGTTGCAATTTTGTAGCCATCCGTTTACCGGATTATATAGATGCACACTTTCTTTAACTGCGTGCAATCCTTTCCAGGCCGTAGCCGAAATACTACCATCAACTACATCAGCCCAGTTGTATTTTGTATCTCTAATGGGAATGAAGTTGCCATGCCAATAGGCGATATTTCCTTTCGCATCGGCATAAACGGTATTGTTTGAAGCATTTGCCTTTAAATCCATCGCTTTTTGATAGGCTTCAAAACTTGTCGATTTTGTGCGTACCCAACTTTGAACCAAACTGGCCGTATTTCTGTTTTTTGATTTTAAGCTGATCCATTTTCCATTGCGAATAGCCATTACAGGACCGTTATTGGTGAAGTAGGTGGTAAATGTTTTTGTGCCGCCAAGATATTTAATATTTATCTTTTTTTGAACAACAGGTAAAAGCTTTTTATCATACTCGTAAAACAGACCTTTAGCCGTTTTGGTCACTTTTTCGGCATACATATCGGCAATGTCTACATTGTTGGAAGTATGCATCCAACCACAAAATTCATTAAAACCCTGATAAATGAAAAACTGGCCCCAAGTTACAGCGCCATAAGCATTAAGCCCTTCTTCGCTCTGCATTTGTATCTCTGGCCTGAAATAGAAGGTGGTATGTGGATTAATGTATAAAATCGCATTTCCCGACTCGGTAATTGAAGGTGCAAAAGCAAAACCGTTTGATCCGCTTTGTTGATCCTTAATTACTGGCACGTGAGCAGTAGGCGTAAAATCGCCACTATAAAATTTCTTTAATTCACTAATAGTTAAATCTGCAGTATTTATGGCGCCAATACTACCATCTGTCCATAATAAAGCATACCAAGGTTTAAAACGTTTAAGTAGGGCTGGTTTAGTTTGAGGATTTTTATAAAGGTAAAAATTAATGGCTGCAGCATGGGCGTTTAACAAATTTTTAAGCCAAGGCTGTGCTTTCTGGTAATCGGCTATGGCTTCGGCAGTATCGATTAACAGCCGAATTTGGAGGTCATTAAAAATATCTTTTTCGCCATTAATTTCTGATAGGCGACCAAGTTTTTCGATATAGTTAAGCTCTACTCGCTTAAAATCATCTTCGCATTGGGCATATAATAAGCCGAATACAGCGTCGGCATCGCTTTTCCCGTAAACATGAGCAATTCCCCAGTTATCGCGGATAATGGTTACTCGTTCAGCTTGGGCTTGGTAAGAAGAGATTTCTGAGGCGCTAAAATTTTGTGCAGATATTGAAAGGGGAAGTAAAAGGAAAAGCAGTAATAATTTCATACGAATGGTTTTGGTTTACCAAATTTGGTGAAAATTATAATCATAAATAAGGGAAAGCAAAACTTTTAATAAAGTATGTTAATTTTTTTAATTAAAACGTAGTCTCGAATTCGAGACTAACTCTCCACTTTGACAATCTTTAAAGATTGTCAAAGTGGAGAGTTAAAATGCTTCAGCTAAACCAATGTAAAAACCATTTTGTCTTTTCTCATTTACTTTTTTCTCGCCTATTCCATAATCAAAACGAACGCTTAGGCCTTTAGCTGTGTCGAAAAAATAGCGCCCGCCTAGGCCATAATTAGGTTTAAGCTGGTTAAATGAAAAATTACCATTGGCAAAAACTTTTCCAGCAGCTGCAAAGCCGACTAATCCAAATCGGTTGTTAAAGCGATAGCGTAACTCGGCTTGCGAAACCATTAAGTTCTCATCGCGGTACCGACCTGTATAATAACCACGCATCACTTCATCATTACCCAATTGTGGTAATATAAAAAATGGAATTTTTGAACCTTGAACATGGTAGAATAGTCCCTGTAGACCTAAGGTAAGCTTGGGTGCAACGGACCAAAAATTTCGTAAGTTTACTCTGATTTGACTTCCTTTAAACGCACTCCCTCTAAATAGATCGGGTGCATATTGGTAGCTTATTCTTCCAAAAAAACCTTTCGTTGGATAATTGTTCGAATTTCGGGTATCATAGCTTTGCGAAATTCCTAAGAATAGCACAGAACCACCCTCTCTGTTATTTAAGTTAGGAAAGGTTTGGAAAATACCGTCTGGAATTTTGTCTGCAAACTTTTGATGATCAAACGCTACAGATACACCAGTGTAGGCAAATGGCAATATTTTTTTTTCGATATCTAAAGATAGTCGGGTTAGTTGCTGAACCAATCTATCTTCTGCTAATTGCAAGGTATTGTTACCTATTCCATAAAAGTTAAAGGGTGTTTTCCTAAATCGGAGCTCAGTAATTATGTGGTAACGATTGCCTTTTGTCCAAACATCACCCTTAATGCTTAAATTATAGGTTTTCTTTGTAGTGTAATAGCCAGAACCAAAAAGATTAGAACTTCTGTTCGTTGTATCTTCCTTATCTACGAAAAATGAGTACAGTCCGCCTAACCCAAACTCAAATCCTGTTTCTTGTGCATAACCAAATAAAGGTACGGGCATAAAACTAGCTTTACGAGTGGTGTCTTTTTCGTTGGACAACAATTTTTGAATTAGCTTTTTTTGTGCCAAAAGAGGGTTAACTAGCAATGATAAAAGTAAAAAGAGTTGAATTTTTCTCATTACTACAAAGTAAAGAAAAAAGACTTACAGTTTAATCTTATTCCCAGTCGGGCTTAAAACCAATCTTCCTTTTTGGTTTATCTATTACCACTAATCTATTTTGTAACTCATCAAGATATTGGAATATAATTTCTATGTTTTTGTTTTGGCTATCTTGTTTTTTATCTTGGTGAAGAAGTTTATCCTTAATATCGGCTATCTCTAATCTTATAAACACAATTTATCACAAAAATAATTTAACAACCAAATTTTATAGGTTGATATTACTTCAACCAAGGCTAATCTTCAATTTACCTAATTCTTTCTCTAAACCTTGGAATCGATGTTTTAGATTTTTTAAATACAAATGCATTTACCTAGTTTACAAAACAATTGCACACTTAGCCAAATACCCTTAATTACTAGTCTCGAATTCGTTAATGTCCTTCCCACTTTGACAATCTTTAAAGATTGTCAAAGTGGGAACAAACCCTTACTTTTGCAGCCGAACAAAAAATATAACCATGAGTACGAATAGAGGACCAATATCGAAATTTATGGAGACTAACTATCTCCATTTTAACGCTGCAGCTATGATGGATGCAGCTAAAGGTTATGAAACCCATTTGGATGAGGGCGGAAAAATGATGATCACCCTTGCGGGTGCCATGAGTACAGCAGAATTGGGGATCTCTTTGGCCGAAATGATTAGACAAGATAAAGTGTCGATTATTTCGTGTACTGGAGCAAATCTTGAGGAAGACATTATGAACCTGGTAGCGCATTCACATTATAAACGTGTACCTAATTATCGCGATTTAAGTCCACAAGACGAATGGGACCTACTAGAAAACCATTATAACCGCGTAACAGATACTTGTATTCCTGAAGAAGAAGCATTTCGCCGCTTACAAAAGCATATCCATAAAATATGGAAAGATGCAGATACTGCTGGAGAGCGGTATTTTCCGCATGAGTTTATGTATAGGATGTTGCTGAGTGGCGATTTAGAACAATATTATGAAATTGATCCTAAAAATTCGTGGATGTTGGCAGCAGCTGAAAAGAACTTGCCAATTGTTGTACCTGGGTGGGAAGATTCTACGATGGGAAACATTTTTGCTTCCTACGTAATGAAAAAGGAATTAATTGCAACCACCATGAAAAGTGGAATAGAATATATGGGCTGGTTGGCCGATTGGTACATTGCCAATTCGGCAGGGAAAGGAATTGGATTTTTTCAAATAGGCGGTGGCATTGCTGGCGACTTCCCAATTTGTGTAGTACCCATGCTGTATCAAGACATGGAAATGGAAAATATTCCTTTTTGGAGCTATTTTTGCCAGATTTCAGATTCAACAACCTCGTATGGCTCTTATTCGGGTGCAGTACCAAACGAGAAAATTACTTGGGGAAAATTGGACATTCATACCCCTAAATTTATTGTAGAGTCGGACGCAACGATAGTGGCACCACTTATTTTTGCTTGGATATTGAAAATGTAAGATGGATGTTATGCTTTTCACAAAAAAATTGCTTCTTTTTTAGTCATAAAGCATGAAAATGCAATAATTTAGAATGATTATAAATTGTATTTCCCTGTCATTAATATGTCACTGGTATCTTAATAAGTTTTACTTTTGTTCAAATCTTTCTGAACGTTGAAAGCCAACAGTTCAGTTAACTTTAAGTTTTTTTTCAAAAAATAGCATAAAACACGCATTATGAGGAATATCTCATTAAATTTTAAAAAAAGTTGGAAGTCGGCATTTATTTTAGCTGCTTTAACACTCTTTATTTCATTAGGGTTAAAAGCACAAGATTTAGTAGCGGGTAAAACTTTATATAAGGATAATTGTGCTTCCTGCCACAATCTTGAAACCAACAGTACGGGTCCGGCCTTAACGCCCAAGATGAATGAAAGAGAAGAGTCTTACCTAATTCCATGGATTAGAAACAATGCAGCTTTAATTGCTTCTGGCAACAAACAGGCGATTGAATCATCGAAGTACTCACCTACACAGATGAAAGCCTTTCCTAGGTTAACCGACGATGAAATCAAGAACATCATCGCTTATGCCAAAGTTGGTGAGCCTAAAAAAATAGCCGCAGTAGGTGTGGCTGTAGTTGATGAGGGTGCTTCGTCATTATCAATCATAGGTGTTATTGCCATCATTATACTATCAATTGTAGTATTGGTGGTTTTAGGGCGTGCAGTGAAAATGCTAGAGCGCTTAATTCTTAAAAAGCAAGGCATAGAAATTGTTGAAGAAGAAAGAGTTTCTCTTGCTTTAGGTGTAAGTGGATTATTTAAAAATAAGAAGTTTGTATTTTTCTCGGTCCTTTGTTTGGTAGTGGTTTTAGGATCATTTGGCTGGATGGGCATGTGGGAAACGGGGGTTCATACTGGATATCAACCTGTTCAACCGATTAAATTCTCTCACCAATTACACGCAGGTATTAATCAGGTAGACTGTCAGTATTGCCACTCTGGTGCATTCAAGTCTAAAAACTCTACTATTCCATCGGCAAACGTATGTATGAACTGTCACAAAAATGTGCAGGCCATACAAGAAGATGGTTCAATTTCGGTAGAAATTCAGAAAATATATAACGCAATAGGCTATGATCCTGCTACACAAACTTACGATAAGACCAAAGAAAAACCTATTGAGTGGGTACGTGTACACAACTTACCAGATTTTGCTTATTTTAATCACTCGCAACACGTTGTAGTTGGTGAAACGGCTATCCGTAAAGAGAAAGGTTTAAAACCAACAGATCCTGTATGCGTGGCCTGTCATGGTCCGGTGAATACAATGGAAGAAATTCGTCAGTTTTCTCCATTAACGATGAAATGGTGTATTAACTGCCACAGAGAAGCCGATATTTCAGACAAAAGAAATGATGCATTCTATGTAAATGTAATTGCAGCACATGATAAAATTAAAAAAGGCGAGAAAATTACCCCAGCATTATTGGGTGGTTTAGAGTGTGGTAAGTGCCATTACTAATTAATAGATTTTAATAAAAACGTTCGATAAACAGTAATAAAGCTTAAATGGAAAGCAATAAAAAATACTGGAAAGGCTTAGAGGAGTATAAAAATACACCCGATTTTGTTGCAAGCAACAAAAACGAATTTGCAGAGCCCCTTCCAATAGAAGATGTTTTAAGTGAAGCAGGTTTAAGTACCGTTACTCCGCGCCGCGACTTTTTAAAAGCCCTAGGCTTCGGTTTGGGTGCCGTTACTTTAGCCGCTTGCCAAAAAGTACCAGTACATAAATCAATACCTTACCTTATCCGTCCTGAAGAGGTGGTGCCAGGTATACCTAACTTTTATGTTTCTACCTTTAAAGGAAATCCTGTATTGGTAAAAACAGTAGTGGGTAGGCCGATTAAAATAGAGGTTAACCCCAATGGTGGTGTATTTAGTACAGGTACAGATGCACAGGCGCAAGCGTCGGTACTAGATTTGTATGATGTTTCTAAATTAAAAGCACCTGTGCTTAAAAAGAAAGAAGCAACTTGGAGTGATGTGGATGCTTTTGTAAAGGGAGAATTAAATAAAGCCCAAGCATCTGGTAAAAAGATTCGTATTGTTTCCTCAACCTTAAACAGTCCATCGGCAAAGGCAGTGGTTACAGATTTTGCTGCAAAATATCCAACTACCAAACATGTACAATACGATGCGGTATCTTATACAGGTATCATCAAAGCAAATGAAAATAGCTTTGGTAAAGCAGTATTGCCAAAATACAACTTCGATAAGGCAGATTTAATTGTAAGTTTTGCAGCCGATTTCTTAGGCACTTGGATTAGTGGAGAAGAATTTACAGCGCAATATGTTTCAAATAGAAATCATAAATCCTTAGCGAAAATGAAAATGTCTCGTCATTTTCAATTCGAAACAGGAATGAGCTTAACTGGGACCAATGCAGATACGCGTGTGCCTATTAAACTATCTGAAGAAGGACCCGCATTAATTACTTTGTATAATGCAATTACTGGTAATAACTTAACTGGTGGTGCATTGCCAAACAATGTATATGCAGATAAAGCCCTTAAATTAGTTGCTAAAGAATTACTTCAAAATAAAGGTAAAGCATTAGTTGTTTCGGGTTCGAACGATGTATCTACGCAAATTTTAGTAAACGCCATTAATGCTGCCATTGGTAGCTACGGCACTACGATTGATTTGGATAATGCCTGTAAACGTTATGAAGGTAATGATGCTGAGTTTTCGGAACTAATTAACGAAATGAACAGAGGTGAAGTTGCCGCTGTGTTTTTCTTAAACAGTAATCCAGCTTACGACGCAATTAATGCAAAAGCATTTACGGATGCCTTGGCAAAAGTAGCGCTAAAAGTATCTTTTGCAGATAGGTTAGACGAAACTTCCGACCTTTGTGACACCGTAGCCATTACGCCTAACTATTTAGAGTCGTGGGGTGATGCCAATACCTACGAAGGTTACTACTCTTTGGTACAACCAACCATTAATCCGGTATTTAACTCACGCCAGGCAGAACAAAGTTTATTAATTTGGTCTGATGCTGCTGTTCAGGATTACTATCAATATGTACGTAATACTTACGAAACCAAAATACAGGGTTCGGTTGGTAAAACATGGAATGAACTATTGCAATTGGGTGTAACTACTGCTACTGCTAAAACTGCAGGAGCTTATGGTTTTAATATGTCTTTAGAGGCAGTAATTGCTTCCATAACGGCGAGCAGTAAAGCTTTACAAAAAGACATAGAATTGCACGTTTATGAGAACATTTCGATGCGCGACGGTAAAAATGCAAATAATGCTTTCTTACAAGAATTACCAGATCCAGTTTCTAAAGTAACTTGGGATAATTACATCGCCCTTGCTCCAAAACAAGCTGAGAAATTAGGCTATAAAGAGTTTGACATTTTGACGGTTAAAGGGGAGAGTGGTTATTCAGTTGATTTACCTTTATTAATACAACCCGGACAAGCGATGGGCACAGCGTCTGTTGCTTTAGGCTATGGACGTGTGAAAGCAGGTAAAGCAGGAAATAACGTAGGTAAAAACGCTTTTCCTTTTGTTAGCTTCAGCAACGGTACTTTAAAATATGCAACCACTGCTAAACTTTCGGCAACTGGCGGAAGAGAAGAATTAGCGCAAACACAAACTCACCACTCTTTCGAGGGTAGAAACATTATCAGAGAAGCTACATTAAAAGACTATTTAAAAGATCCAGCTGCAGGTTCTGGCAATCACCATAAGCATAAAGTATATGATTTATGGACGACAGACAAGCACCCGAAATTAGGTAACGACTGGGTAATGGCAATCGATCTGAATGCTTGTACGGGCTGCGGATCTTGTATTGTGGCCTGTAATGTAGAAAATAACATTCCGGTTGTAGGTAAAGAGGAAGTACGTAAACGCAGAGAAATGCACTGGTTACGTATTGATCGTTATTATAGCTTTAACGATGAAAAAGCAGGGCATGAGGTAAGTAAGGAAGCAGAGATTGCCCACCTAGAAAATCTTGATCAGGTTTCTGTAGTGCATCAGCCTATGCTTTGCCAACACTGTGATCACGCACCTTGTGAAACTGTTTGCCCGGTATTGGCAACTGTTCACTCTTCTGATGGCTTAAACCACATGGCCTATAACCGTTGCGTAGGTACACGTTATTGTGCAAACAACTGTCCGTATAAAGTACGTCGCTTTAACTGGTTTAATTACTGGAACGACTCACGTTTTGATAACTACTTGAACAATGAATTTACGCAATTGGTGTTAAATCCAGACGTAACCACTCGTTCTCGTGGGGTAATGGAAAAATGCTCAATGTGTATCCAACGTATTCAAGCTGGTAAGTTAAAAGCCAAATTAGAAAAACGTACCCTAAAAGATGGCGATATTAAAATGGCTTGTCAGCAAGCGTGTTCTGCTAACGCAATTATCTTTGGCGATAAAAATGATCCGAATTCGGAAGTTGCTAAAGCACTCGCTAGCGAACGTATCTACTATGTTTTAGAGGAGATTAACGTACAACCAGGTGTTGGTTATATGACAAAAATTAGAAATATAGATTCAGAAACTAAAGAAGTACACGCTTAGGCCGTACTTATAGCAATATAAATTATGTCAGGACATAACGAATCAATTTTAAGAGAACCATTAATTACCGGCAAAAACATTACGTATGCAAAAATTACGGATGACATTTTACGGCCAGTAGAGAACAAGCCTAACAAGGCTTGGTGGATAGGATTTATCATCTCACTTTGTGGGGCTACGCTTTGGGTAGTTTCCGTAAGTTATACCTTTTGGTTCGGTATCGGAGAGTGGGGTTTAAATAAAACAGTTGGATGGGCTTGGGACATCACTGGTTTTGTATGGTGGGTAGGTATTGGTCACGCAGGAACACTAATTTCTGCCGTGTTGTTACTCTTCCGCCAGAATTGGCGTAACTCAATTAACCGATCTGCAGAGGCGATGACTATTTTTGCCGTTATCTGTGCCGCTACGTATGTAGTGTCGCACATGGGTAGGCCTTGGTTGGCGTATTGGGTATTGCCATTGCCAAATCAATTTGGCTCACTTTGGGTAAACTTTAACTCACCATTGGTATGGGATATGTTTGCCATCTCTACTTATTTCTCAGTATCGCTATTATTTTGGTACACAGGTTTATTACCAGATATTGCAACCATTAGAGACCGTGCCAAAGGCATGCGTAAAAAAGTATATACTGTTCTTTCATTCGGTTGGGCAGGTAACGTTAAAACTTGGCAACGTTTTGAAGCGGTGTCTTTAATTTTAGCCGGTATATCTACGCCACTGGTACTTTCGGTACACACCATTGTATCGATGGACTTTGCAACTTCGGTTATTCCGGGATGGCATACCACCATTTTCCCTCCATACTTTGTGGCTGGGGCAATTTTCTCGGGCTTTGCAATGGTATTAACCTTGTTGTTGGTTGCGCGTAAAGTATTGGGATTAGAGAATTATATTACCATGTTCCACATCGAATCGATGAACAAGATTATCATCTTAACTGGTTCAATTGTTGGTGTAGCTTACTTAACAGAATTCTTCATCGCTTGGTATTCGGGTTCAGAATACGAGCAATATGCTTTCATTAACCGTTCTACCGGACCTTACTGGTGGGCATATTGGATGATGATGACCTGTAACGTGATTTCTCCTCAACTGCTATGGTTTAAGAAAATCCGTACCAGCATTGCTGCTACTTGGATTTTATCAATTGTAGTGAACATAGGGATGTGGTTTGAGCGTTTCGTAATTATTGTAACCTCTTTACACCGTGATTATTTGCCATCAAGTTGGGCGATGTTTTATCCAACATGGGTTGATGTGAGTGTATTTGTGGGTTCAATTGGTGTATTCTTTACCTTATTCTTATTGTTTTTAAGGGTGCTGCCATCTATCGCAATTGCAGAGGTAAAATTATTATTGAAGAGCTCAAGCGAGCAATCTAAATTAGAATTGATTAAAGACGGCCATCTTGAAAAAGAACATGTAACTGAATATGTTGAGTCTTTAGAAAAGTTTGATAGTGTTAAACAAGAAGAATACGCAGAAATATAACCATGAGTAATATTAAATACATTTTAGGTAGTTTTGGCGATCCTGATGAAATGATGCATGGCATCGACAAGTTACAGGAAAATAACATCAAAATACATGATGTTTATACGCCTATGCCTATTCACGGAATTGAAGCAAAATTAGGCGTTAAAAGATCAAGGTTAGATATAGCTGCATTTTTTTTCGGAATAACTGGAACAATGACCATGTTAGCGGGTGTTTATTTAGCTGCCGCAGTAGATTGGCCGATTAACATTGGCGGTAAAACTTTCTTTGCTTTGCCAGATTTTATTCCAATTACCTTTGAGTTAACGATTTTATTTTGTGCTTTTGGCCTAGTAGGATCATATTATGCCTCGACCCACTTATTTCCGGGAAGGGCGCCAAGGGTGATGGACTTACGTGCAACCAACGATCGCTTTATCATTGCAATTGATGCAAAAGAAAATACTGAACACACTAAAATAGACGAATTATTAAAAGGTGCGGGTGCTTTAGAAGTGAAGTATAATGAAAGGAAGTATGTTAGCTATGAATAAAAAAAATATAGTTTACGGCGCATTTATAATGCTTGCTGTTGTAGCGATGCTTTCGGCTTGTAGAGATAAAAGAAGTACAGGCTTAGAGTATGCAAGAAATATGTATGATCCGATTGCTTTTAATCAAGATCAGCCAAATAAAAATTTTGCAAATGGACAAACGGCACAAACGCCACCTCCAAGTACAGATCCGATAGGGTTTGTGAGATTCGAATTTGCAAATACAGCCGAAGGGTTAAAAGCTGCTGAAGCGGCGGTAGTTAATCCACTACCACTAACAAAGGAAAATCTTTTGGAAGGTAAACATTTTTACGAAGTGTTTTGTGGCGTATGCCATGGTGCTAAAGGGGATGGCAAAGGACCAATTACCTTGTTAGAAAAGGGAATTAATGCACCAGCTTTTTACGGAGAGGGTAAAGAATCTTCTCGAGGCGGATTAATGAGTGAGCTAACTGTGGGTAGAATTTACCACACTGTATTTTACGGATACAATGCAATGGGATCTCATGCCTCACAACTTACGCCAACCGAAAGATGGAAAGTAATACTGTATGTTCAACAATTACAAAAACAAAAATAAGAAAAGCAGATATAAATGGGAACTCATCATTATAATTTAACTGAACAATTTGAGTTTACAGGGAAAGCTAAAATCCTGAGTATAGTGGGC
>JACMOW010000186.1 GCA_014377775.1 Pedobacter sp.
AATCGGAAAGGCCATCGATTAAAAACACTGCATCATATCCCTTTGCGTCAATTAATCCACGATTCGTATTTACAATGTTAAAGTAGTTTGCCGTACGATCGTAATTTATTCCTAAATCTTTCAATTTAATAGCGCAAATGCAATATCTAATTTTTCGTTCCTTATTTAATAGCATAAATGCTCCCTTTTTTGCATTTTGCTTCGATTTTAGCATGTAGCGACCATATCAGAATAATTTTAATTTCATACACTAAGAGAATTATTAAATAAATTGTCATTAAAGGAATGAGCACATATTGTAGTAAAGCCTGCACTTACCAAGGTAAAAAGTTGCATATAGGTATTTGGCTTAATATTCGCATTAAATAATCCATCAATTGCAAATAAAGCTACAGACAAACCAGCCGTTTACCTCGCAAAATAAATCTGATGATAAGAGTAGAGTAAACCCAAAATTACTTACAATCAAAAACTTCCCTAAACTACTTATCAAATTCACATTACCTTCTTGTTTTTCAATTAAATACCACTAAAAAATTGTTGATACAATAGCGATTAAAAACTGTAAGGGGAATCGACTAAACACCCTATTAACACTTAAACCGAGGCCTTGTAAAAAAGGTAATTCCATGGCGATTTTATTTATCATACAAGATAGATTACCTAAAACAGATCGTGTAACAAATGTTAAAGTTTGTTATTAATTGTTAAAATTATATAACTATATTTTTAGTATTAAAACTTTAGTTATATATTTAAAGCACCAAACACATCTAAATGAAAAAATTAAGCTTAGCATTTATTTTATGCCTTTGCTGTACGTATCTATTTGCGCAAAACCCTTTTCAAGTAAAAGGAATTGTTGCCGACTCTACAGCTAACGTAAAACTCCGGAATGCCACTATAAGCATTCTCAACGCAAAAGACTCTACACTTTACAAATTTACCAGGGCAAACGAGAGCGGTGGCTTCGAGATTCAACAAATGCGGGCTGGAAATTTTATTTTAATGCTTACCTATTCAGAATATGCCGATTATGTTTATTATTTTCAGTTAGATGCGGCTAACCCTAGTTTAAACTTGAAAACGATTAACATGAAACTTAAGACTACTTTATTAAGTGAAGTAATTATTAAGGGGCAGGCAGCAGCGATAAAAATTAAAGGAGATACAACCGAATTTAATGCTGCAAGCTATACCATACAACCGAATGATAAAGTGGAGGACCTGTTGAAAAAACTACCAGGTATTCAGATCGATAAAGATGGGAAGATAACAGCGCAGGGTAAAGCAGTTCAAAAGGTTTTAGTAGATGGGGAAGAATTTTTTGGAGATGACCCCACATTGGTTACAAAAAATTTACGGGCAGACATGATAGACAAAGTACAACTTTTCGAAAAAAGTAGTGACCAAGCTGCTTTTACAGGGGTTGATGATGGGAATAAGGCACAAACTATTAATCTGAAGTTGAAAGAGGATAAAAAGAGTGGGTACTTCGGTAAAGTTGATGTTGGGGCTGGTACTGATGAATTTTATCAGGGGCAGGTAATGTTTAATAAATTTAAAGCCAGACAAAAATTCTCCTTATATGGGACTGCAGGAAATAATGGAAAAACGGGTTTGAATTGGGACGATGCTAGCAAGTATGGAAGTAGTGGAAGTAACATGGAAGTTTTTGATGGTGGCATTTATTTTTCTGGCAGCGGCGATGATATTGATGGGTTTGAAGGCCAATATTATGGAGAAGGGATTCCGATTGCCCGTAATGGTGGCGCACATTACGACACCAAATGGAACAGCGACAAAGAAACCATAAATACCAATTATAAGTTAGGCTCATTGGGCGTTAAGGCAAATAAGAACATTATTAGTCAAAACAACTTACCTGCTGGAATTTTTAATAACACGAGCGATGAGATGTCAGATAAATACCTATTCCGCCAAAAATTAGATGCTACTTATACGATTAAATTAGACACTTCATCTAACTTAAAAGTAATGGTTGATGGCACATTAAAAAACTCGGATAACGTGACCGATTATAATGCAATAAGCCTGCGTGGCGACAATTCGCTACTCAATACGAGCAAAAGATCTGTGGATAATCATAGTAAGGATCAGCTATTTAACATTTCAGCATTTTATACTAGAAAACTTAAAAAGGTGGGCAGAAACTTCTCGATCAATCTGAGTGAGAAAATAAGTGACAAAAATAGTGATGGCTTTCTGAAATCTAAAAATGATTTTTACGGTCCATCTAGCGTGCTAACGGGGAATGAAACGATAGATCAATATAAAACAAACGATACTAAAACTAATACATTTAACTCAAACTTTACATTTAACGAACCCCTCAGCAAATTATTAACACTAGTACTAAATTATGGTTTTAGTGTAAGTAATAGTCGCTCGGATCGAAAATCTTTTAACACTTCAACTCCTGGAAAATATACTATTTTAGACCCCGAATTCAGCAATGATTTTGAGGCTACACAATATACAAATCAGGGGGGAGCAATGTTTAACTATAAAAAACTTAAAACCATTTTGAGTTTTGGCACTAAAATAAACGCCGTAAGTTTTAATCAATACGAGGCCTTATCAAATCAGCGTTACAATAGAAGTTTCTTAAACTGGATTCCACAAGCAAACTATCAATATAAATTTTCTAATCAGCGCTCGTTGAGATTTGGTTATTATGGCTATACTAATCAACCTACCGTTGATCAGTTGCAACCAGTAAAAGTAAATACAGACCCTTTAAATATCCCACTGGGTAATCCAGACTTGAAGCCTTCATACAACAGCAATATTAGCTTCAGCTACAACTCGTATAAGGTATTAACCAATCAATCCATCTATATAAGTGGGAATTTTGGGTTCACAAATAATCAAATCGTTAACAATACCACCACCGATTTATTAGGAAAATCGATTAGACAATCGATCAACCTAAATGAAAAAACACCCTTAAACTATAGCGTTTGGAGTCGCGTAAGTAGAAAAATTAAAGCATTGGGAGTTGATGTAGGCTTGAACATAAATGGCAGTAGAAGTACGAATTACAGCTATATTAATAGTGAACTGAATAAAAATATCAATACCCGACTCGGCCCTCAGTTTAGTGTTAGTAGATATAAAGATAAACTTGAATTGAGCCTTAATTTTGGCCCTAGTTATAATGGGCAGGAAGTATCACTACAAAAAGAGAAAAGTAACAAAGGATGGGGAACTTCGGGATATGGGTATTTTAAAATCATCCTTCCTAAAAAAGTCACCATTCAAAGCGATGCACAATATACGTATACACCTGCATCAGCATCCTTTAGCACTAGTTTTGAGCAGACAATTATTAATGCATCACTAACAAAGAGTTTCTTTAAAAAGGAAGAGCTGAAAGCGATGATTAAAGTAAATGATTTACTTAACCAAAACAGTGGATTCAGCAGGTATGCAAGTGCAAATATAATCACACAAACCAGTTACAATAATATTAATAGATATTTTATGTTCTCGCTAATTTGGGACTTTAACAAAATGGGGGGGACACCAACTAAAAACTGACAAAATGAAGATCAAAAATATAATAGTGCTCGCTTTAGCAGTGTCTAGCTTCCAATTTAGCTACGCGCAAAACAAACATTTTCCTACGCAGGGGACAATAGAGTTTGAGAAAAAGGTAAATATGTACGCCCTAATCAAGGAAATGATAAAAAAATATCCTAGTGATGCGAGTTGGTATACCCCAATATTTGAACAATATCAGAAAACCAATCCTCAGTTTAAAACGTTAAAAAGCACACTAACTTTCGGTAAAGAACAGACTTTATTTACACCCATCGAAGAAACTGTACCTCAAAATAATTACTTTGGAAATTTTCCAGGAGTTGAGCAAGGTAATACTATCCATACCAATACCGCTGTAATGACCAGCACCAGTCAGAAAAAAGTGTATGAAGAACTCTATTTAGTGAAGGATAATACGCGTAAAATTAACTGGAAGATTACAAATGAAATTCGGAATATCGCCGGTTATGATTGCAGAAGAGCGAATGCCTTAATTATGGATTCCGTGTATGTGGTTGCTTTTTATACTGATCAAATTCCGGTATCGGGCGGACCAGAATCCTTTACTGGACTGCCAGGAATGATTTTAGGTGTAGCTTTACCTTATGAGCACATGACATGGTTTGCAACCAAGATTACTGAAGTTGCCATTTCAGACGACAAGCTAAAAGTGCCTGTAAAAGGAAAAGCTGTAAATAATAATGGATTATTAAGTATCCTTAAATCGGCTTTAAAAGATCGTAATAACGGCGGGAGAGATGAATTAAAAGGCTTTATGCTTTAATTCACCAATAATTTATACCCCTTACCATGCACATTGAGGATCTCTACTTTGGGATCCTCTCTTAAATATTTCCTAAGCTTACTCAAAAAAACATCCATGCTGCGACCGTTAAAATAATTATCGTCGTGCCAGATACTTAAAAGTGCTTCTTCTCGGGTAAGCACCGTATTCTTCTTGAGGCAAAGCAACTGTAAAAGTTCAGCTTCTTTGGTCGATAATTTCTGCTGTTTTCCATTAAACTGGATCAATTGAGTAGTGTAGTCGAATGCATACTTTCCAATTTCAAATTGGGTTTGTACGGGTTCAGCAGCTATGTTATCCTTAGATACACGCTTTAACAGTGCATTTATCCTTAACAGCAATTCTTCAATTCGAAAAGGTTTTGTAATATAATCATCGCCGCCTAAATCGTATGCCGAAGCTTTATCTTCCATCATGGCCTTTGCCGTTGCAAAAATAATAGGCACATGCGCATTGGCTTTTCTTATTTCTTTACCCAAGGTGAAGCCATCCTTTTTGGGCATCATTACATCTAAAATGCAGAGATCGAAATTATGCTTACTAAAAGCTTTTAGTCCCTCTTCTCCATCCACACATAACACTATGTCAAACTTCCCTTTTAATTGCAGGTAGTCTTGTAGTAATAAGCCTAAATTAGGATCATCTTCAACCAATAAGATCTTCTTCATATTTTTAATTGCTATGTTTAAATGGTAGTGTGATTTCGAATGTTGTGCCGCTATCCTTTTCACTATTCACCTTGATGTTTCCGCCCATTTTGGCAACGATATCTTGAACATAGTTTAAACCAAGCCCAAAACCTTTCACATCGTGCAAATTACCAGTAGGCACCCTATAAAATTGATCAAATATTCTTTTCATATGGTCTTTTGTCATTCCAATACCTTCGTCCGTTACCGTTAAATGTAGCTGTTTTGCTGTACGCTTTGTACTGATACTAATTTTGGGAGCAATCGGACTATATTTATTTGCATTATCGATTAAATTATAAATTACGTTAGAAAGATGTAGTTCATCTCCCATAATAATCGCCGGACTGGCCATTAAACTCAAAGTTACACTGGCTTCCTTTTTTTTCAATTGTAAATCCATACTATCCACCACAGCACTAACCAAATCATTTAAGTCAACTTCACTTAAATCGAGTTTTAATTTCTCTTTCTCTAGTCGAGCTACACTCAATACCCGTTCAATATGATTGCCCAGTCGTACATTTTCATCATAAATAATGCCTGCCAATCTGCTGATCCTACTTTTATCGCTCGCAACTTCGGGATCTTTAAGTGCTTCGCTGGCAATCATAATGGTGGCTACAGGGGTTTTAAACTCATGTGTCATGTTGTTGATGAAATCTGTTTTCATCTCTGAAAGTTTTTTCTGCTTTATAATTGCAAAGATGGTATAGGCAAAAATGAAAATCAGTACCAATAAGAGCGCTACTGAAGAAGCCATAGTCGCAAATAAATTTTCTAGAATAGCCGAATTTTTATCTGGAAAACTAATATACAGCATGCCTGGATCTCTTATTAAATCGTTGCTAAACAAACTGTGTTCGTAAACATTACCAACAATTGGCAAAACAGCCGAATTAGATACATTCTGATAAATCACATTTTTTTTATCCCGTACTGGCGTGATCCAATAATTATAATCTAAAGTAATATCCTTACTAAGCAGCTCTCTTTTAATTAGCGTATCTAAAAATTCTTTTGAGGGTATTCTCTTCTTTAAAGGAATATTCGGATCATTCATCTCAGTAGCCACGTCTTGAACTAATTTAAGGCTTTCATCACCATATAAACCAAGCGTGTCAGCATATAGTTGGCGTAATTCTATTTGGTATTTTTTTTCTGCTTTGGCATCCTCGATCTTAAACTTTGTCATTAAATCAGGGTCACTTGCGGGGAAGCCTACCATCCGTGGAAGCATATCTTGGGGAGTGAACACTAAGTACCTAAACGTATCAGGCAATTTGTTAATCTGAAAGTCTTGTTTTAAACGAGGAATTATGGGGGTTACTTTTCTATTCAGAAGCGCTCCATTTTTTCTATCTATGATGTCTTCTACATCCAGACCAATATCTTTTGGCTTACTTGTTGGATTAGTATAAAGTTTATATTGTTCCTCTGTTATCATTTGCGGAGCAATGAAACTGGCCATTACTGCACTATCCTGAAAAAGCACGTAATTTACAATCTCCTGTTGCTGCTTATACTTCCTTAAATTTTCATTCTCTTTAAACTTAATCTTAAAGGCAACAATTGCATCCATCTGACTTTCAAGTCCCTTTTCCCTTTTAGTTTGGATCTCGCTTCCTTTTTTATTAATTTGTATGAAAGCATTTCTCTTTTGAACTTTATTTACCACATCGTTTAGTGCAGTATTTACATTTTGATCAAAAAGCTCGGATTTTAGCTTGTAAGATTCTTTGATGTAATAAAGTTGCATTACAAAAACACCCAGCAAAGCCAGTGTCATGAGCGCTGTTATGATCCAAAGACTTCCCTTTTTCATTTTATTCTACTCAAAAATAGTGGATTAATAAAGAAAAAGCTTTGTTTTAACACTTTTTAACAGAACCTAAGGACTAGCGTTCTTTGCCTACCATCGTATCTGCGTCATACCTGTTTTTAGAAAAGTTCACGCCTGCGTTTAAATGAGTCCTATATGAGTCCCACTTTTAGAAATTAAACTGGGACTTAAACTACATTAATATCCGTATTAAGTAGTTATCATACAAAAGCAGTTACGAAACTATTAGGAACTTGTTACGAAACTGATTGGGAAGGGTACAGACTTCATAAGCCTATAAAAAATGCCGCTCCTGTTCAGAAACGGCATTGCCTAAAATTATTTTACCTATAAAAAGATCTTAAAATGGAAGGTCATCTTCCTCACCAGCAGTAGCGTTCAAATCAACCGGGGGTGCATATTGTGGTGCAGCAGCTGCAGCAGCAGTATTTGTTAGTGCGGTTAAACGCCAAACTACTAAACTATTAAAATAAGAAGTTACACCTTCTTTATTTGTCCACGGCCTACCACGCAAGTTAAAAGAAACTTCCACTTCATCACCCTGCTTTAACGAATCGAATAAAGCCGTTTTATCTTGCAAAGCCTCAAACTTTATATACTCTGGATAAGTAGGGTTTTCTGCATATTCTATAATCAAATCACGTTTTTTAAACGTTTCACTTACTTGCTGTAACGCCCCAACTTCGTGTACTTTTCCTTTAATTTCCATATCAATACTTATAATTTTGCTCTTCAATCAAATCTCTAAATTTTTCTTGAGAATTCGATATAGAAATTAAGTAAGTTTTCCACAGTTTTTTATAGTCGTTCGTATAAAGTATAGAGTACCCCAATTGGATTGTATTGGATAATCCCAATACATCCCTTCTAACTACTTTATACAAAATACTAAGTACTAAAACCCTATCTTTACACCAATATGATGCAAGTTTTTGAAACCAAAAGTAAGGTAATTATTACCTGCAATAAAAGGCTCTCGCCTTATTTACAAGATGAAGTTACGGCTTTAGGCTATGAAATTGAGCGCT
>JACMOW010000187.1 GCA_014377775.1 Pedobacter sp.
CACTTAAAACCTCCATTTTATATTGTTTATCATCTAAAAAAGTTAAGGCAGCTTTAAAAGTCCTTGCATTCCAATCTGTCATGCCCGAAATATACCAATTGTTACTGTTTTTACGGGCAACAACTGCATATTCACCAACCTTGCCTTCCAATGCTACAGTTTTTTCCCAAACGGTTGGTATGCGGGAGATGAAACGGGTGCATAGGCTATCTTTTAAGTAATTTGAGGGGTTATCGGCTAGCATTTGCAAAGGACTTTCGTACATCACATACATGGCAACCTGATGCGCCCGTGTTCCCATGCTCATTGGTTCGGAGTAAACGATGTTAAAGTTTTTCTTTGTTGCGTTAAGCATTGCTCCTGGCGTATAATCCATTGGTCCGGCAGCCATGCGAATAAATGGCAAAGTAAGATTGTGCGTAGGTGTAATTTCATTACTCCATTTATTATTTTCGGCTCCTCTAACACCCTCATAACTTAATACATTTGGATATTTACGGTTTAAGCCTACTGGTTTATAAGCACCATGTAAATCAACCATCAATTTATATTTGGCTGCTGTTGCTGCTGTGCGCTCATAAAAATTAACCATATACTGCTCGGCACGTGTCATAAAATCTACTTTTATGCCTTTTACACCCCATTTAGCATATTGCGAAAGGATATTCTCCAAATCTTTATCAAGAGGCTCCCATAAGGTCCAAAGCCACACGCCTACTTTTTTTGATTTACCGTAGTCAATTAACGCTTGTATATCGATCGTCTCTGCAGGGTTTAAAAGATCGGTAGTTGTTCTAGTCCAACCTTCATCCAACATTATATAATCTAAGCCATAGGCTGATGCAAAATCAATATAATATTTGTAGGTTTCGGTATTGATGCCAGCCTTAAAATCGACGCCATAAATATTGTTGTCATTCCACCAATCCCAAGCCACTTTACCAGGTTTTATCCAATCAGTATGGGTAATTACTGAAGCGGTAGATAGTTTATAAGTTAAATTATTTACAAGAAGATCTTTGTCATCTTTACAGATGGCAATGCTTCGCCATGGATATTTTCTTTGTCCCGAAGTTTTTGCGATGTAATTGGCTAATTTGATGATTTTAATACCACGGTCCCTAATAGGAGTGCTTTCGGTAATCACTTTTGGAAAACCTGCCTTAAGGCTTTTATTGCCAGTTCCAAAAAGAAATAAATTGGGGTAATCGTATAAATCAGCTTCGCTTACCAACATTTTAATGCCAGAGGGCGAAAATAGCAACATTGGCAGTGCTGCGTGTTGAGTACTGTTAAAAGCCATTAAAACAGAATCTTTGTACAAGCTTTCGAAGTGAGACAAAAAGTCTTTATTTTCTTCCTGAGGCCATAATACCCTGTTGTTGCCGCTAAAATTAAAATCGGCAGTTTCTCCAATAACCTCAATTGAGGCATCTTTTAAATTGGTTTCAAAACGATAGGCCACTCCATCATTATAGGCACGGAAATAAATGGTATAACCACCTTTAAAATCGAGCTTTAGCTCATTAAAATGGTCAATAATTTCTTTGCTTTTTACGGGAACAGTGGCAATAATTATATCATTATATAGTTTTAGCTGTTGTTTAACTAAAACAGGATTAATTCCTGGTTGTACTTTATGATTTAAAAGCAAAGCAATTAAACTGGGTTGTAAAAGCAATTCAGCATCTTTATTTACAGACCAGGTAATCTTGTCGGTAATTGCAACGGTGATTTTAATTTTTTGATCTGGTGATAGCAGCTGATAATCTTTTGAAAATGCGCTATTTCCAGTCAGCAAAGCAATGATGAATACTACAGGTTTAAAGTTCATGATTAGTTTTTTTTCTTTAAATACTCCCTAAAATTATAAAATTATCAGTCGGGTATTGGTTTAATATTTCGCTTTATCTATCCATATTTTACCCAATACTTAAGTATGTTCTTTAATACATTTTTTTTAAATGATTTGTTGTAATTGAGCGATGCATTTATTGATAGTTAATAGCTCAGTAAAATTAATTACAAATTATTAAATTAGTATTTTAAGCAATAAAAATAAGCGTCACCTTAACGTATATTGACTAATATCGGTAGGATTTTAACCGTTTTACTTATTTTTTCTTTAATCCTAGTTAATATTTGTAAATTGAATTAACCAAATATAAAAAAGATGAAAGTACTTCCATTTACTATGCTTGTTCCAGATGATAAAAGTGTGATATCAGAACAAATAGAATTACCCCATTTTTATCAATACTTACACCGACACGACGAGTGGCAAATAACCTGGATACAAAAGGGGGAAGGTACGCTGCTTGCAGGAAACAATATGCATTCTTTTAATGCTGGTGATGTTTTTTTAATTGGCGCTAATTTACCGCATTTGTTTAAAAGCAATCCAGAATATTTCCTTTCAGATAAAAACAAAACAATTAAAGCATGTTCATTGTACTTTAACCCTTCTGGCATTTTAAAATCTTTATTTAGTTTACCAGAAATGAGTGTAGTTAATGGCTTTTTAAGCAGTCACAAACATGGTTTCAAAATACCTGAACGTTATGTAAAGGAAATATCAGCCAAAATGGTCTCTGTTCATCAGGCAACGGGTACTGATGTCTTATTTAGTTTTATTCAATTTCTTAATTCACTGCAAGCTATCGAATGTACTTTAGAAGCTTTATGCTCAGAAGTCTACTCTTCCGATATATCGGAAAATGAAGGTAGGCGACTAAGTAATATTCTCAATTTCATCATGAGAAATTATAATAGCCAGATTACCTTAGAGGATGTAGCAAATACTGCTTACATGACTCCACAAGCATTTTGCCGGTATTTTAAGAAGCATACCGGTCACACCTTCATCTCCTTTTTAAATGAAGTTAGGATTAATGATGCCTGTAAAAGTTTAATCTCTGGTCAAAAGACCGATTGCATATCTGGTGTGGCTTATAAGGCTGGTTTTAATAGCATCACTAATTTTAACCGGGTTTTTAAAAGTATAATTGGTAAATCTCCCCGGGTTTATATGGATACCTATAATAGTGTGAGTAGGGTTAAATTAATGGCTTATAGTTAATTCAAATTGTTCATAAATCATTTAACAACCATGCCCATTTTAAAGTCGATAAAAGTTATTTGTTTTTTCAATGTTTTCATTGTATTGATTATTGCTGCCACGCCCAGTTTTTCACAAAACGTACTCTATGAGCAAACAAGTGAAATGGGCACCACAATCATTTCTTACCAACGGGATATTGCCGCTATCCAGGATTTTTATTCGCCATCGCCCACGATTGGAACAAATGGTTTTTCTTCTCGTGAAAACGCCTATGCGTCTCCTGAACAAAGGAGGCGATTGATTGAAATTAACAGCGATTATTTAGTAAAACTCCGAATATTACCCTTTGAAAAATTTAGTATTTACGGCAAAGTTGATTATGTTTTAATCAAGAAGCAAATTAATTCAAACCTAGAAAAATTAAATGAAGATGCTGCTGTATACCAGTTAATCGAAAAATATATTCCATTTGCCGACGAAATTTATGCACTTGAAAAACTACGCAGAAGGGGTGCTTATTTTAAGGGTTCGGCTGTTGCCGTTCAACTTACTAAGCTAACTAAGCAAGTTGATTCCGCATCAGCCGTGCAAAAAAAAACGAATGAGTTTCAAAAAACAAATCTTTTCACCACAAGCCTTGCTATTAATGGCTTAAGAAACAGACTTAAAAGTTTTACAGATTTTTACGTGAATTACGATCCTGAATTTACTTGGTGGGTACCTAAACCTGCGGAAGATTTGGCTGAAGCTTTAAAAAAATATGGCCAGTATTTCGAGCCAACGCTCCAAAAAATAGTAGGCAAAGAAATTATTGGTAATCCGATAGGAAAGGAAGCACTGCAAAGGCAAATTACTGCAGAAATGATTCCTTACACTCCAGAACAGCTCATAAAGCTTGCAGAAAAGGAATTTGCTTTTTGTGATAAGGAATTGCTAAATGCATCTAAGGAAATGGGGTTTGGTACCGATTGGAAAAAAGCCCAAGAGCAGGTTAAAAATAGTTACGTCGACCTTGGCAAGCAGCCAGAACTTATAGTAAAGCTACAAAATGATGCGTTGGAATTTATCAAGTTGAATCGATTAATGGACATTCCAGCCTTAGCCAATGAAACTTGGGAAATGGAAATGATGAGTGCTCAAAGGCAATTGGTTAACCCCTTTTTTACCGGTGGAAAAGAAATCAGCATTTCTTATCCA
This sequence comes from Pedobacter sp., assembly GCA_014377775.1. Taxonomy (GTDB): domain Bacteria; phylum Bacteroidota; class Bacteroidia; order Sphingobacteriales; family Sphingobacteriaceae; genus Pedobacter. The sequence goes on from JACMOW010000187.1 coordinate 4,259, forward strand.
ACGCAGGCAATGTCTCAGGAAGATAAGTTGATGAGTATGAGGGGCAATAACCCTTATTTCTCAAGGGGTACCGTACAACACGAACTGCTGCCAGGGCATCATCTGCAATACTACATGAACAAGCGCTATAAAGATTATAGAAATATTTTTTCAACCCCATTTAGTGTAGAAGGGTGGCCGCTTTATTGGGAGCTTTTGTTATACGACAAAGGATTTGCTAAAACACCACAAGAGAAAATAGGGATGCTGTTTTGGCGCATGCACCGTTGTGCGAGAATACTTTTTTCTCTAAATTATCATTTAGGTAAGTGGACACCTCAAGAATGTATTGATTTTTTAGTAGATAGGGTAGGACATGAAAAAGCCAATGCGGAAGGGGAAGTTAGGCGGTCATTCGAAGGTGGATATAGTCCCTTGTACCAGGTAGCCTATTTAGTGGGCGGCTTACAACTTATGGCGTTAAAAAACGAACTGGTAAATAAAGGTAAAATGTCATATCCGCAGTTTCACGAAGCTGTGATGAAAGAAAATTTAATACCTGTTGAAATGATCAGGGCAACATTAACAAATCAACCCTTAAAGCGAGACTTTAACACCCAATGGAAGTTTTACGACTTTAACAACTGATAAACCAACCAACGAAATTTTATGAAAGATAATACAGTGCAATTTAAGCCATCGCTAAAGTTAATGGATGCAACTATGCTTGTTGCTGGCAGTATGATCGGCTCTGGCATATTTATAGTAAGTGCCGATATTACCAGAAATGTAGGAAGTTCGGGCTGGCTACTCGTTGTGTGGTTAATTACGGGGTTCATGACCTTAACTGCTGCACTTAGCTACGGAGAACTCAGTGCGATGTTTCCAAAAGCGGGCGGACAATATGTATATCTAAAGGAAGCCTATAACCCATTGGTGAGTTTTTTATATGGATGGAGTTTTTTTACTGTCATACAAACAGCAACCATTGCAGCGGTGGGTGTTGCTTTTGCAAAATTTACAGCTTATTTAATTCCCTCCCTAAGTGAGGATCTGGTGTTTCTAAATCTAAGTTTTATCACCATTTCCCCCGCCCAGATATTGGCTATCGTTATGATTGTATTACTTACTTACATTAATAGCAGGGGCGTAAATAGTGGTAAAACAATACAAACAACCTTTACTTTAACGAAACTAATTAGTCTTTTTGGTTTAATTGTTTTTGGCTTATTTTTTTTAGATAAAGATATATGGAAAAGTAACTGGGAAAACATGTGGACTTTAGCTCCCTTATCAATGGAAGGGAACTTGGGTTCTTACACCACTTTCGCTGCTTTTGGCGCTATTGCAGCCGCTATGGTCGGATCTATTTTTAGCAGCGACTCTTGGCATAATGTTACTTTTATTGCGGGCGAAATAAAAAATCCAGCAAGAAATATTGGTTTAAGCCTGGCCCTAGGAACCATCATCGTAACTGTTCTCTACCTGCTTACCAATATGATGTATACCGGTGTATTGTCATTGCATGATATTGCTTACGCCGATAAAGACAGGGTGGCGGTTTCTGCAGCTAAAGTAATATTTGGCACTTCGGGTACCATTATTATTGCCCTAATGATTATGGTTTCCACCTTTGGCTGTAACAACGGACTAATTATGGCCGGTGCCAGAGTGTATTATTCCATGGCTAAAGATAATCTTTTCTTTAAAAGAGCAGGAATCCTTAACAAAAGTGCGGTGCCTGCATTTGGCTTATGGATACAATGTCTTTTTGCCTGTTTGTGGTGTTTAAGCGGTAAGTATGGTGATTTATTGGATATGATCTCATTTGTGGTGGTGATTTTTTACATGCTTACCATTTTTGGAATATTTATACTTCGCAAAAAACGGCCAGATGCCGATCGTCCCTATAAAGCTTTTGGCTATCCTGTTTTGCCTATAATTTATATACTTATGGGCTTAGCGTTCTGCACATTACTTATCATTTTTAAACCTCAATTTACATGGCCTGGCCTAATCATCACTTTAATAGGAATTCCTGTTTATTACCTAGTTAATTTTTTGAATAGGAAGAAAATAGAGAATTGAAATAAGAATTAGAAATAAACAATCATTCAAACTTAATCTCCAAATGAGCAAGATAATCTATTTAAAACCCGCCATATTTCTACTAGTTTTTAGCGCAGGATTTTATGTAAATGCACAACAAAATAATCTTCAACCCTTTAAGCCAAGTTCGGATAAATTTTTAAATGTAATGAAGCATGCAAATTCCTTAGATACTTCATTAAAGAACCTTGCAGCCAACAATAGCATCCTTCCTTTTTGGCAAAAGGATAAAACATCATTTTATTATAGAAAAAATTTACCAGGAAGAAATTGGGAGTATGTATATGTAAATCCAATAGCTGGAGTAAAAAAAACGGCTTTTGATCATAACAGGCTTGCCCAAGCTTTAGAAGTATTAACTGGTAAAAAGCAAGAGGCGGTAAAACTTAGGATAAACGAAATGTTTTTCAATAAGAATGCCACGGTACTAACTGTGAAGGCTGAAGGAAAATGGTATCAGGTTAATTTATCCAACTATACAAGTACCCCAACAACAGATACAGTGTATACCAATTACAATAAAGGGCTATCTTTTCAGGATAGAGGAGGTAGAGCTCGGTTTGGTCAGAATTTGATATCCCCAGATGGAAAAAACGAAATCGCTTTTCAAGAAGGTAATCTATTTATAAAAGATCTAGCTTATAATTCACAAATACAATTAACTATGGATGGTACCGCCGAAAAGCCTTATGGATACGGTGTTTGGGCTCCAGATAACAAAACTATTGTAGCTTATAAAAGCAATCTTGTTAAAACCAAGCAAATTAGTTATATCCTTAGTTCGGTTGATGGTACGACAAGAGGAGAAGTGAAAACCAGACCTTATGCGCAACCTGGTGATGAGTTTAGCTCTTACGAACCTTATGCTTTCGACATTGCAACAAAGAAACAAACTAAAGTAGAAACAGATATATTAGATTTGAATGCACCATCTCATCTTCAATGGAGAAAAGGAAACAATAGATTTTATACTTATGAAAAATCAGACCGCGGACATCAACGTTTTAGGATTATTGAAGTAGATGTGCAAACTGGTAAAACAAGAAATGTAGTAGACGAAAAAACGAATACTTTTATTTACCAAAATAGAGTATTTACAAGTTATTTGCCAAAAACCAATGAAATTATTTGGACGAGCGAACAAGACGGTTGGCAGCATGTTTATTTGGTGAATGGTTTAACTGGCAAGCAACAACAAATTACCAAAGGCAATTGGGTAGTTCGTAATGTAGACAGTGTTGACAATGTTAAACGTCAGCTCTGGTTTAGGGCAAGCGGGGTAAATGCAGCTGAAGATCCTTATTACATCCACTATTATCGCATTGGCTTTGATGGAAAAGGAATGGTAGACCTTACACCAGAAAAAGGGAATCACACCGTAACCTATACTCCAGATAAGAAATATTATTTAGATACCTATTCGCAGGTAAATATTGCACCAGTAATGGAATTTAGACGCGTTGCAGATGGTAAAAAAATAATGGAAGTTGAGAGAGGAACTACCGTTCCTTATCTAGCTACGGGTGTAAAATTACCAGAACCTTTTGTAGCAAAAGGAAGAGATGGTGTAACTGATATTTGGGGCGTAATTTGTAGACCTTCTCATCTAGATGTTAATAAAACCTATCCCGTTATAGAAAATATCTATGCAGGTCCGCAAGACAGTTTTGTACCTAAAAATTTTATGCCCATTAGCGAAATGCAAAGCATTGCCGAATTAGGTTTTATTGTGATCCAAATTGATGGAATGGGCACCGCTAACCGATCAAAAGCTTTTCATGATGTTGCTTGGAAAAATTTAGCCGATGCCGGTTTTCCCGATCGAATTTTATGGATGAAGGCGATGGCGTCAAAATATCCTTATGCTGACATTAGCAAAGTTGGAATCTATGGCACTTCGGCCGGAGGGCAAAATTCGGCAGGTGCAGTATTGTTCCATCCCGAGTTTTATAAGGCAGCAGTATCGTCCTGTGGTTGTCACGATAATCGTGTAGATAAACAATGGTGGAATGAACAATGGATGGGTTACCCTGTTGGCCCTCATTATGCCGAACAATCTAACATAAACAACGCCCATAAACTACAAGGTAATTTATTGCTTATTGTAGGCGAAGCTGATGAAAATGTACCTTCGGAATCTACTTATCGAATGGGCGATGCGTTAATAAAAGCCAATAAAAGTTTCGAAATTTTAACTATTCCTGGTATGGGGCACAGCGATGGCGGTACTTATGGGAGAAGCCGAAAAAGAGATTTCTTTATCAAGCATTTGCTGAATATTGAACTACCGAATCGAAATCTTGAAAACACGCTAACTAAAATCGATTAACTTTTATATTTATGAAATTCCTTTTTCTTAATATCGTAAGCTTAATTGGTTTAAGTTTGTCTATACAAGCTCAAACGCATCAACTTCCCGGTAAAGGCAATCCGCTTATTCCAGGTTACTTTGCCGATCCAACCATTAAAAAATTTGGCGATACCTATTATATCTATGCCACCACCGATGGCAATGGCGGCGGCTTTGGCCCCTCGCAAGTATGGATGTCTAAAGATTTTGTAAACTGGTCGTTACAAGACATGAATTGGCCTACTACGCACTATTATTGGGCCCCCGATGTAACAAAAGGTAATGATGGCAAATATTATATTTATTATTGCCAGCCAGTTGAGATTTTCGGTGCCGTTGGCGATACACCTGTTGGACCATGGACCTCTTTATTACCCGAAGGAAAGCCAATCGTCCCTAACTTTTTGGTGCCTAATGTGATCACACTCGATGGGCAAACTTTTAGAGATGATGATGGCAAATTTTACATGTATTGGGGTACATGGGGTATTTATCCAAACCACGGTTGTGGTGTAGGTTTGCTCAATCCCGACATGAAATCATTTTCTAAACTGGCACAAATCCCGAATACGGTAGCTAAAGATTTCTTCGAAGCGCCATTTATGTTTAAGCGGAACGGAATTTATTACCTAACCTATTCTTCTGGTCGTTGTGAAGATGGTACCTATCGGGTTCAATATGTAATGAGTAAAACGGGGCCAATGGGGCTATTTGTGTTTGGTAAAAATAATCCTGTACTCTCTACCAATGCCGATGGTACGGTACATGGGCCCGGACATCAATCGGTTTTACAGGAAGGTGGTAATTTTTACATGGTGTATCATAGACACAATAATCCCAATTCTGGAGGGGGCTTTCATCGACAGCTGGCAGCCGATAAAATGGAATTCGATGGAGAAGGGAATATTGTTAAACTTAACCCCACACACGAAGGAATAGGCTATTTGGCTAAAAATAATAATCCGCACCCAAACTTGGCTTTTAACGCAAAAATTAAAGCTTCGTCTTTTTA
>JACMOW010000188.1 GCA_014377775.1 Pedobacter sp.
AGGGCGAGTTTAGCTAAATCAGATGTTTGAAAAGTTAACCCAATCACTGGAATCTTTACCCAGCGTGTGGCATCGTTAATGCTACTTCCAAAAATCAATGTATAAAACAGCAAGGGTATCGTGATAATCATTAATATTTTTGAAATACCTGAATAATATTTATAATCAAGCAGATGCGATATATAGATCATACCAATTCCTAAAAACACAAAGATCACATGTTTGTATAAAAGAATTTTCTCTACAGCTACCCCCTTTTTTATGGCTATAGTTCCAGTTGCACTATACACTGCCATAATCGAAATCATAGACAACATAATGATGATCAACCAAATCCAGCGATCTCCTTTTGTTTTTTCTAAAAGTGCATTAATACTAAACATATACTTATAATTCTTTTACTGCTGCTTTAAACTGATTTCCTCTGTCTTCGTAATTTTTAAACAAATCGAAACTTGCACAAGCTGGAGATAGCAATACCGTGTTCCCCTTTTTCGCTAAATGATAGGCAACCTGCACCGCCTCATTTGCTGAAAAAGTATTTACAATAATTTCTACATCATCTTCAAAAGCTTCATGAATGCGTTTATTATCCTTACCCAAGCAAACAATAGCTTTTACTTTACTACGTATCAAATCTTTAAGCATTCCATAATCGTTTCCCTTATCAACGCCTCCTAAAATTAAAATCACCTCATTACCTACACTTTCTAAAGCATACCAGGTAGAATTTACATTGGTCGCTTTTGAATCGTTAATGTAAGTTACATCCGAAATTTTCGCCACGAACTCTAATCGATGTTCAATGTTCTTGAAATTCCCCATACTTTCACGAATGGTTTCGTTGCGTAGCTCTAACACCTTTGCCACTATACCCGAAGCCATAGAGTTGTAAATGTTGTGCTTTCCTTGTAAGGCTAATTCTGAAATTGACATAGTTAATGGTTCTTTTGGGTTAGTGTTGATATGTAGGGTTTGATCTTCTAAGTAAGCGCCCATTTCTACTTTCTTACGGATAGAAAATGGGTATTGCTTTGGTTTGAGATCCATTTTTTTTAGCATCTTTTGTGTTTCATCATCATCGGCACAGTATACAAATACATCCTTTTCTGTCTGATTTTGAAGGATACGCATCTTTGACTCAGCGTATTTTTCGAGCTTATACTCATAGCGATCCAAGTGGTCGGGTGTAATGTTCAATAACACCGATATATCTGCCTTAAACTCGAACATATCATCGAGCATAAAGCTCGAAATCTCCAAAACATACCAATCGAACGCTTCATCAGTTGCTACCTGAGCAGCAAAACTTTGTCCGATATTACCACCAAGCCCCACTTTTAATCCTGCATTTTTTAAAATATGATAGGTTAATAGGGTGGTGGTCGATTTACCATTAGAGCCTGTTATGCATATTGTTTTAGCTGTTGTATAGCGTTTTGCAAATTCGATCTCAGAAATTACAGGTATGCCTTGTTTAGCCAACGCTTTAACAATTGGTGCTGTGCTTGGTATACCCGGACTTTTTATCACTTCATTGGCATTTAAAATCTGATCAGCCGTATGTTGCTTTTCTTCAAACGAAACATCTAATTCTTGAAGTTTACTTTTATAGCGATCGGCAATTGGCCCAAAATCGGATACAAATACCTCGAAGCCTTGCTTTTTAGCAAGCATTGCCGCACCAACACCACTTTCTCCAGCACCTAAAACAACCATTCGTTTCCTTTCCATTATCGTAGTTTTAGGGTTACAAAGGTGATAACAGCCAGCATGATGCCTATAATCCAAAAACGGATTACAATTTTAGCTTCATGGTATCCCTTTTTCTGGTAATGGTGATGTAATGGCGACATTAAGAAAATTCTTTTGCCTTCGCCAAATCGTTTTTTAGTGTATTTGAAGTATGAAACCTGTAAAGTAACCGACAACACTTCGATCAAGAACACGCCACATAAAATTGGGATTAAAAGCTCTTTGCGAATCATGATGGCAAAAACAGCAATGATACCGCCGATGGTTAAACTACCTGTATCGCCCATAAAAATTTGGGCTGGATATGAATTGTACCATAAGAAACCCACACAGGCTCCCACAAAGGCACCTGCAAAAATAATCAGCTCGCCAGAATTCGGAATATACATGATGTTCAAATAATCAGCGATTACTGTATTACCCGAAACGTAAGCTAAAATACCTAAAGTAATGCCAATAATAGCAGAAGTTCCCGTTGCCAATCCATCAATGCCATCAGTTAAATTTGCACCATTTGAAACTGCAGTAACAATGGTAATTACAAAAAATAGGAATACGATAAGTGCATATTTCTGATAATCATTACCTAAAATTTTAAACACTTTAGCATAATCGAATTCATTATTTTTATAGAAGGGCACATTGGTAATGGTCGATTTTACATCTTGTGTATAGTAATAATTTTCGGCCTTTTTCCTTAACACCATTGGCGCAGCGCTTTTCGAGATGGAGTTTTCATCAACCGTTTGGCGAACCACGATATTGGGATGATAAAACATGGTTAAGCCAACAATGATGGCTAAACCAACTTGCCCTACAATTTTAAATCTTCCTGCTAAACCCTCCTTATTCTTTTTAAAAACCTTAATATAATCGTCTACAAAGCCAATAACCCCCATCCAAATGGTAGTAATGATCATCAGGATCACATAAATATTGGCGATGTTTGCAAAAAGTAATGTTGGAATAAGAATACCCAGCAAAATCATAATTCCACCCATAGTTGGTGTGCCTTGTTTCTGCATTTGGCCTTCCAAGCCTAAGTTTCTCACGGTTTCACCCACCTGTTTGCGGTGCAAATAATCTATAATTCGGCGACCGTAAACTGTAGTGATAAATAAAGACAATATGATCGATAGCGAAGCACGGAACGTAAGGTATTGGAATAACCTTAGTCCAGGAAAATCGTAATGCTTATGCAGATATTCAAATAATAAGTATAACATTAGCTTATTAAGTTTAATTGTTCCATCAATACCTGTTTATCATCAAAATGGTGGCGTACGCCATTTACTTCTTGATATTTTTCATGTCCTTTACCTGCTAAAAGAATAATGTCTCCTGCCTTTGCAATATGGCAAGCTGTTTTTATCGCTTCTCTACGGTCTAAAATCGAAATTGCTTTGCGCTGGTTGGTTGGCGACACGCCTTTTTCCATTTCTTCGATAATCGATTTGGCGTCTTCCGTTCTAGGGTTATCAGACGTTAGGATTACTTTATCGCTCCAATCGCAAGCAACTTTAGCCATAATTGGGCGTTTTGCACGGTCTCTATCTCCACCGCAGCCAATGATGGTAATTACCTGCTCGGTACCCTTTCTGATGTTCGCAATGGTACTTAGCACATTCTGAACGGCATCGGGCGTATGTGCATAATCAACAATACCAATAATTCCGTGTTTTGAAACAGTGTAATCAAATCGTCCTTCGGCACCGGTTAATGCACTTAAAATGGTGAGCACCTTTAATTTATCTTGTTCCAGCAGAATAGCTGTAGCATACGCTGCCAATAAGTTATAAGCATTGAAAGAACCTACCATTTTAAAAAACACATCAATTTGCTCGATGGTTAAATTTAAACCGCTAAACTTATTTTCAATGATTTTGGCATTAAAATCGGCCATTTGTTTTAACGCATAGCTCTTTTTATGTGCATTTGTATTTTGCAACATTACCGAACCGTTTTTATCGTCGATATTGGTTAAGGCAAAGGCTGATTTAGGAAGTGTATCGAAAAACCCTTTCTTCGCTTTTAGATAATTATCGAAGGTGAGGTGGAAATCTAAATGATCGTGTGTAATGTTCGAGAATACACCGCCCGTAAATGTTAGGCCCGAAATGCGATGTTGCGCAACCGCGTGAGAGCTAACTTCCATAAAACAATAGTCGCAACCTTCCTCAACCATTTGTTTCAACAAGGCATTTAATGCAATTGGGTTTGGCGTAGTATGGGTAGCTGGAATAATTTCTTCGTTAATCTGATTTTGAACCGTTGAAATTAGTCCGACATCGAA
>JACMOW010000025.1 GCA_014377775.1 Pedobacter sp.
ATAAGAATTTAGGTTTTATTGGTTTATTTTTGAGGAAGGGAAGCGGGGGCTTCTCTTCCTTTTTTTGTTAGGATTACTAGGATTGCTAGAATTGTAGAATTACTAGGGTTTTTGTTAACACCGAACTCGATTTACTAACTGTCTTCGGATTTCCAATTCGTTTTAATAGTTTATAACCTGTTCTTCTAACTCCGCTGGTAATTCTCTATAGTTATACTGTTGACCACGTAATTGTGCCTCAAAACCAGCTTCTACAATCGCATCTTGAATGCCTTTTGCTGTAAAACGATGCGGAGCGCCTGCGGCCGATACTACATTTTCTTCAATCATAATTGATCCAAAATCATTCGCTCCTGCATGTAAGCACATTTGCGCTACTGCTTTACCAACGGTTAGCCAACTTGCTTGTATGTTTTTTACGTTGGGCAACATAATTCGGCTTAAGGCCAACATTCTCACATATTCATCGCCAGTTACGTTGTTGCTAATGCCACGTAAACGTTTTAATAAGGTACCATCATCCTGAAATGGCCAAGGAATAAAAGCTAAAAATCCTTTTGCGTGCTCAGGTTTCTCACTTTGTACTTCTCTAATCCATACCAAATGCTCAAAACGTTCTTCAATGGTTTCTACATGGCCAAACATCATGGTAGCCGAAGTAGTAATATCAAGCTGATGCGCGGCTCGCATTACATCTAACCATTCTTGTCCGCCACATTTACCTTTAGAAATTAATCTTCTTACCCGATCATTTAATATTTCTGCACCGGCGCCAGGTAACGAATCCATCCCGCTTGCTTTAAGCGCTTTTAATACTTCGGTATGTGAAATGCCTTCTAATTTGGCAACATGTGCAATTTCTGGTGGCCCGAGGGCGTGTAATTTTAAATCGGGATAAAGTGCTTTTAGTGCTGCAAAAAGATTGGCATAAAAGCTCAGCCCTAAATCGGGATGATGACCCCCTTGCAGTAAAAGCTGATCTCCGCCCAAGCGAAAAGTTTCTTCTATTTTAACTTTATAAGTTTCGATATCGGTGATGTAACTTTCATCGTGGCCCGGGCGACGAAAGAAATTACAAAATTTACAGTTAGCAATGCACACATTAGTGGTGTTTACATTGCGATCTATTTGCCAAGTTACTTTCCCACTAGGTACTTGGATTTTTCGTAATTCATTAGCCACATAAGCCAATTCGGCCGTGTTTGCATTATGGTATAAAAAAACGCCTTCTTCCTTGGTTAAAAAGTCGAATTTTAAAGCCCTTTGTAAGAGTTCAGCACTATTCATGTACAAAGATAATTAACAGTTTAATCATTTATCCTATATTTACGGCTCAAAAAATATAAATGATAGAATTTAACCGCTTTACGCTTGCAAATGGCTTAAAAGTTATTGTTCATGAAGACGTTACTACCCCAATGGCGGTTTTAAATGTGCTTTATGATGTAGGTGCAAGGGATGAAGAACCCAATAAAACTGGATTCGCACACTTGTTTGAACATTTGATGTTCGGCGGGTCGATAAATATCCCCAGTTACGACGAGCCTTTGCAACGAGTAGGAGGCGAAAATAATGCTTTTACCAGCAACGACATTACGAATTATTACATCACTCTGCCTTCGGCAAATTTAGAAACTGCATTTTGGTTAGAGAGTGACAGGATGTTGAGCCTCGCTTTTTCGGAGAAAAGCTTAGATACGCAGCGTAATGTGGTGATGGAAGAGTTTAAGCAACGTTACCTAAATCAGCCTTATGGCGATGTATGGTTAAAATTAAGACCTCTAGCCTATCAAACACACCCTTATCAATGGGCAACCATCGGACAAGATTTAGCACAGATTGAAAATGCTAAAATGGCAGATGTGAAAGCATTTTTCAAGAAACATTATACACCTCAAAATGCAATTCTGGTAGTTGGAGGAAATGTAACTACTGATGAAGTTAAAAAACTTGCAGAAAAGTGGTTTGAGTCTATCCCTGCAGGTGACAAGTACGAGCGGAATTTACCTCAGGAACTTCCTCAAACCGAGCCGCGTTCGCTAACCGTTAACGCAAAAGTGCCTTTAAATGCAATTTATATTGCCTTTAAAATGCCAGCTAGAAAAGATCCTAATTATCAGGTATACGACTTGCTGGGCGATATTTTATCGCAAGGACAATCGTCTCGCCTTTACAATAGTTTATTGAAAGAGCAACAATTATTTAGTGATATTAATGCCTATATGTCTGGAAGTTTAGATGAAGGTTTGTTTATAGTTGAAGGTAAATTAATTGCTGGCGTGGATAAAGAAGTAGCTGAACAAGCAATATGGAAGGAATTGGAGAAAATTAGTGCGGAACTGGTAAGTGAATTAGAGCTAACAAAGGTTAAAAACAAATCGGAATCTATTATGGCATTCTCTGAAATGAATTTGCTAGATAAAGCAATGAATTTGGCCTATTACGAATTATTGGGTGATGCTGATCTGTTAAATACAGAAATGGATAAGTATACATTAATTACGGCAGAACAAATTAAAGATGCTGCCAAATCAACCTTCGTAAGAGAAAAATCATCCACCTTATACTATTTAGCTAATGCTTAACCGTAGCCTTCCACCTGCTTATAAAGAGGTGAACGATATTAATTTTATTGCCCCAGAACAAAAACAATTAAGTAATGGTATTGAAGTTTATACATTTAACGCGGGTCAGAAAGAGCTGGTAAGAGTAGAGCTTATATTCAATAACATAAATTGGGATCAGACTAAGCCTTTGCAAGCGGTCACAGTTAATAATTTAATTAATAACGGAACAAGTACATTATCTGCTAAAGAAATTGCCGAGCAGGTTGATTATTATGGTGCATTTTTGCAGACTGAGTATGGCGCCGATCATATTACCATCACGCTTTATAGTTTAAGTAAACATCTTCGCTCCGTTTTGCCAATTTTAAAGGCCATTTTAAGCGAAAGTATTTTTCCGCAACAAGAGTTGGATATTTTTATCCAGAACCAAAAGCAAAAGCTGCAGGTAAATTTGCAGAAAAATGATTTTTTGGCTAGAAAAACCTTTGCTCATACCATTTTTGGAAATACTGCTTATGGATCTGATATTTCGATGAGTGATTATGATGCTTTACAACGTGATGATCTAATTCAGTATTATCAGGCTGCTTTTAAGCCAGAGAATTGTGTAATTATTGCTGCAGGTAAATTTGAAGCGAAAGAATTTGGGTTATTGGATGAGTTTTTTGGAAAGGATTGGGCAAACCATTCGGCTTCTACATTAAATGATTTCAATTATCTGCCTACAATTGGAAATAAGATTGTAATTGAAAAACCTGAATCACTGCAAAGTGCCATACGAATGGGGAAATTAGCAATTAACCGCTCACATCCTGATTTTCCAGCTTTTCAGGTTTTAAATACGCTACTAGGCGGTTATTTTGGATCGAGGTTAATGGCTAATATCCGAGAAGATAAGGGCTACACGTACGGAATTGGTGCTGGAGTAGCTTCTTTAAAAAATGCTGGTTATTTCTTTATTGCCACCGAAGTAGGAGCCGATGTTTGCCAAAATGCGTTGACAGAAATTTATAAAGAAATTGAAATTTTAAGAACCGAAACAGTTAGTGATGAAGAATTGGGTTTGGTTAGAAATTATATGTTAGGCTCGCTATTGGGAAGCTTGGAGAATATTTTTTCTCATGCGGATAAGTTTAAGAACCTTTATTTTTCTAAACTAGGATATGATTATTACAGCAATTACATTCATACTGTTAAAAATATAGGGGCACAGGAAATACAACAAATTGCGCAAACCTATTTAGATCCAAATACCTTTGTTGAGGTGGTTGTTGGTAAAACTAATTAATATTTAATTAATGATTAGCGTTCAAGAAAATCCAGACTACAGCTATAAACTCAACCCAGATTTATCGACCATAGATTGGGAGTTTGTAATTTCTTTGTTTTATAAAATAGAGTGGAAGCACCGAAACGCACATGAAATTGAAACTGCCTTTAGAAATAGTACCACCACTATTTTTGTGTTTAAAGCGGAACAAATTATCGCCTTTGGCCGAGTAGTTGGCGATGGAAGATATTACGCCATGTTAGCTGATATCGTAGTTGATCCCGATTATCAAGGCCAGGGTTTAGGAAAGTACTTGGTAACTACCTTAAACAATCAGTTAATTGATTATCACTTTGTAAACTTAAGCGCAGCACCGGGCGCCGATTCATTTTATAAAAGCATGGGCTGGAAAAAACAAACTACTGCCTTCATTTGGCCGCAAGGACCAAAACAATTAAGGCAACACTGTGAGGTGGAAGAGTAAAGTTACTTTTCCATCCATCGTACTTACCAAGCTGTTTTTACCATCGATAGGGTTAATGGTATTGATCATGGAATTATCAATTTTATGTAGCCATAAATTTTGATGGGTTTTTGCGTCAAATGTATACACCACACCGTTTTTAGTGCCATAAAAAACGATTCCTTCTTTTTCTACTAAATCTGATGGCGTGTGTTCATAACCAAAACCAGCATTTAATTTCCAGGCTAATATTGGAGTTTTTGAGTCTGTTTTATAACCTACCACCTCATCTTGCATGGTTTTGCCGTAAATGGTGGCGCTATCGGCAGATAAACCTATAGATTCGCGTAACATGGCTTCTTTTGTGCGCCATAACGTTTCTCCGTTATTAACATTTATTGCGGTTAAGAAACGATCTGGTGCGGCAATATATACCACCCCATTGGTAGCTATGGGCGTACACATGGCCGGAGAGAACATTCTATTCCCATTACCATTGTTCCATTTCCAAATTAGACTACCTGATTTTAAATCAAGCGCATATAAATACCTGCCCCATGAGCCAAAAATAACTTTTCCTTGGTAAATTAAAGGTTTGCCTACTATATTTCCCTCTACCCCCTCAAACTTCCAAATAACTTTTCCAGTTTTGATCGATATCGCTCTAAAAGTGTTATCGCTACCCCCAATTAAAACATTTTCGCTATCAATTATTGGCGAACCCAGCACTGCATTTTCTGTTGCTACTTTCCAAACTAATTTTCCGTTATTAACATTTAATGCATAGATAGTGCCGTCTCCAGATCCTAAAATTACAAGTTGTTTGCTAATTACGGGCGAAGAATAAATGGCGCCTTTCGTTTTGAACGTCCATATTCTTTTGCCCGTTGCTTTGTTTAATGCCTCAACTAAACCTAAGCTATTTCCGAAAATTACGACTCTTTCATTGTATGTAGGCGTGTTTACCACATTTGCATTCGAATGGTATGTCCACACTTCTTTAACATTTGCATATTTTTTATTAATATCGAAACTAGGTCGGTCGTACGCTTTTAGGGTTTGATGTACAAAAGGTTTTAATGGAATTTTTCGCCAAGGAGGAAGTAAATCTTGATTTGGTTTTTTAGTGGAAAAATAAACCATCTCTTTGGTCATGTTTACAATGTTATAGCCGCCAATACTATCTTTTGCACGTAAATTAGACCTGCCCATAGTGGCCGGAATACCTTCAAAATTCATTGCCTTATTATTGTGCCCATGCCCATTAATAATGTATTGTATGTTATGTGTTTTTAGTCTGTCTGTTACTTCATACCAATTATCTAAACTGTTATCAATAGGGTAATGGTTCAAAAACACAATAGACATATCTTTTGGTGTCTTTTTCAATACTTCATCAAGCCAAACGGTAGCGTCTCGGGGAATATGACCATCGCTCATGCGCACATAAGGCCCAGAAGCACAGGCGATAAATCGATACCCTTTATGATCGAATGTAAATTTATCGTAGCCAAATTCTTTGATAAAGCTAACGCCACCCGACTCAGACCAACCGGTATCATGATTACCTGGCATAATATAGTATGGAATTTTTAATAATGCAAAGATGCTTTTGGCTAACTTTAATTCTTCATTGGTCCCCATTTCGGTAATGTCGCCTGTGATGACCACAAAATCGAGGTCTTTTTGCGTATTGATATCTGCAACAGTTCGTCTTAAATCTTCCTCTCCTGTAGTAGCGCCGATATGTGTATCGCTAATGAAAGCATATTTAAAATTTTGAGCAAAAACTGTAAAACTTAGGAATAGGGGAATGAGTAGGAGGAGGAACTTCTTCATCTTGGAGATTTTTGATTAAAGATGGAGATTTTTTCTTGAGAATAAAAACACCAAGCTGGTAACAGTTTGTAATTTAACAAACTGTTACCATATGTAGGCGAAACCTTAATCTTAAAAAGGATTATTATTAATTCAAATTTTTTTTAGCTAAGGTAACCAACCCCATGCAGTTTCGAACTAACTTATACTATCTAAACGGTGAAGCGTATCAAAACGCTACAGGTGTTTGAAAAAAAATATTAATAATTAAATTATCAAAGAGAATAGTTTGAGTAACGGTTTTTCATTTTTAAAATCAACTTATATTTTGTACTTTCGCCTTGCAAATAAGAACTCCTAATTTATTTGCTATGCAACTCGATCCCCAAAAATTTATTGCAACAGGTTTAACATACGATGATGTATTGCTGGTACCTGCCTATTCTGAGATTTTACCCCGTGATGTAAATACAACCACTTATCTAACCAAAAAAATTAAATTGAATGTTCCTTTGGTTTCTGCTGCAATGGATACTGTTACAGAAGCTGAATTGGCCATTGCGATTGCTCAAAATGGCGGTTTAGGAATGCTGCACAAAAATATGACGATTGATAGACAGGCGGAAGAGGTAAGGAAAGTTAAGCGTTCGGAGAGTGGAATGATCCAAGACCCGGTTACTTTGCACGAAACCGCTATCGTAGCCGATGCGTTTAAAATCATGAAAGAGCATAAGATCGGTGGTATTCCTGTAGTAAGTACCGATAATAAATTGGTTGGGATTATTACCAATCGCGATTTGCGTTTCCAAAAAAATATGTCGAGGCCTATTGCAGAGGTAATGACAAAAGAAAATCTAATTATTGCTCCAGAGGGTACCAATCTGATCCAAGCCGAAGAAATTCTTCAACATCATAAAATTGAAAAATTACCTGTTGTAAATGCCGAAGGCTACTTAAGTGGTTTAATTACTTTTAAAGATATACAAAAGGTAAAGAATTACCCTGCTGCATGTAAAGACGAAAGAGGGCGTTTGCGTGTGGGTGCTGCAGTTGGCGTAACTGCTGATACCATGCTTCGTGTTGATGCTTTGGTAAATGCTGGTGTGGATGTAATTACGATAGATACCGCGCACGGTCACTCGAAAGGCGTGGTTGATAAATTAAAAGAGGTAAAAGCAAAATATCCAGATTTACAGGTTATTGTAGGTAACATAGCAACAGGTGCGGCAGCTAAATTTCTAGCTGATGCAGGCGCTGATGCGGTAAAAGTAGGTATTGGCCCGGGTTCTATTTGCACCACCAGAATTATTGCTGGAGTAGGTGTTCCACAACTGTATGCCGTTTTTGAATGTGCAAAGGCATTAAAGGGAACAGGTGTACCAGTAATCGCTGATGGCGGAATTAAACATACTGGAGATATTGCCAAAGCAATTGCTTCTGGTGCAAGTACGGTGATGGCGGGGTCGTTATTTGCAGGTGTTGAAGAGTCGCCTGGTGAAACGATTATTTACGAAGGAAGAAAATTTAAATCCTATCGCGGAATGGGCTCTATCGAGGCAATGGAGCAAGGATCAAAAGATCGCTATTTTCAAGATGTTGAAGATGATATTAAGAAATTAGTTCCAGAAGGTATTGTTGGTCGTGTGCCTTTTAAAGGCACATTAGCAGAAGTAATGTACCAATATGTTGGCGGTTTACGTGCCAGTATGGGTTATTGTGGAGCGGCCACTATAGAGAAGTTGCAAGAGGCACAATTTGTACAAATTACAGCCGCTGGCATGAGAGAAAGTCACCCTCATGATATTACCATCACGAAAGAAGCACCTAATTACACGAGGTAGTTATTAAACCTATATTAAATTCTGTTAACCCACTTTAATTAAAATTAATTCCAAATAATATTTGGTAGTTGATATTTTTCAGATACATTTGTCTATATATTCTATAGAAATAGTAGTCTTTATTAATTTTTAACTTAATTTTATTGAACGTTTAATATGAAACACCGTTACCTTTCTTTATTTATCCTCTTTTTATTTTTTGATCCAGTTACCCTTTTTGCACAAAGCTTTACTATAACGGGTATGGTAAAACGAACAGATGGTGCTCCAGTACCAAGGGCTACGGTAAAGATTAGGGGCACCACAATTGCTGTTAGTGCAGACGACAATGGCAAGTTCAGCATGAATACAAAGCAAGAACCCCCCTTTTACCTTCAGGTGAGTTCAGTTGGTTATAAACCTCAAGATTTTCAGATTGTTAAGTTCCAAGATACTCCTTTAGATTTAATTTTATTTGAAAATGCCTTACTTGATCAAATTGTTGTAACTACAAGAAGACGTAGGGAGGTACTTCAAGATGTTCCCATTGCGATTACTGTTATTGGAGGTCAAGCTGCAGAAAATGCTGGTGCTTTTAATGTTAATCGTTTAAAGGAGCTCGTTCCTTCTGTTCAGTTGTATACTTCCAATGCCAGAAACACCACGCTTAATATCAGGGGGTTGGGTTCAACATTTGGTTTAACCAACGATGGTATCGATCCGGGAGTAGGTTTCTATGTTGATGGAGTTTATCAGGCTCGCCCAGCCGCCACCTCTACAGATTTTCTAGATATCGAACAAATAGAAATCATTCGGGGCCCTCAAGGCACCTTGTTTGGTAAAAATACAACAGCTGGTGCATTTAACATCACCACCACAAAACCAAGTCAAATCCCAAGTGCAAAAGTAGAATTAGGTTTTGGAAATTATAACTTCATACAAGCAAAAACGTCAGTTTCTGGAGGCTTTACAAAAAATCTTGCCGCAAAATTATCCATATCAGGTACTCAGCGCGACGGTACCATTTGGAATACGAAAGAAGAACGAAAGTATAGTGGACAAAATAACCTTGGTTTTAAAAGTCAGCTGTACTATACCTCCTCAGATAAACTAAAAATGTTGTTAAGCGGCGATGTAAGCGTTCAACATCCGGCCGGTTACCCACTCGTAATTGTAGGTGTAAGCGCCACAGAAAGAAGCGCTTATCGTCAGTATGCAGAAATTATCTCCGATTTGGGTTATCAACAACCTAAAATTAACCCTTTTTCTCGAGAAATAACTACAAATACCCCATGGAGACATAACCAATCTATTGGAGGTTTATCTTTGAACGTCGATTTTAAGGCAGGGAATGGTACGCTAACTTCAACTACCGCTTGGCGATTTTGGAATTGGGATCCTACAAACGATAGGGATTTCTCTGAAGTTTCTGCGCTCACTAAATCACAAGGTAATTCTCGGCATGATCAGTATTCGCAAGAAGTAAGATATGCAGGCAATATAAATGATAAATTAAGTGGCGTAATTGGTGTATTTACCCTTAGCCAAAATTTGCAAGGATTAAATCAAACCGAGGAAGTGGGTAAAGATCAGTGGAGGTTTGTGCAAACAAGTAATACGGGAACCCAGGCATTATATGGTAATACACTTGGCTTGTTAGATGGTTTCGGCATTAAAACCAATTCTACCATTAAATCTTTAAGTACTGCTGTATTTACACAGGTAGATTGGGAGTTTCTTAACCATCTGCATATTTTGCCTGGGTTAAGGTTTACCTATGATAAAAAGGATGTAGATTATAATAGAATAGCTTATGGAGGTCTGCAAACTACAGACGCGACATTGTTGGCGCTTAAAGCTGCTGTTTATAGCAACCAGCAATTTAATACAAGTGCAGATAACAATAATTTGTCGGGTAATATCACTTTATCTTATCGTCCTACTCCAAAGTTAAACGCTTACGCAACTTTTTCTACAGCATATAAACCCGTTGGTGTAAACGTGGGGGGCTTGCCTACTACTGTTAATGGACAGGCAGATTTGTCTGTTGCAGTTGTAAAACCAGAATATGTTCAACACTATGAATTAGGTGTTAAAACAAAACCGGCAAAAGGTACATTAGTAAACATAACCGCTTTTAATACGGATATTAAAGACTATCAAACGAATGTGCAATCGCCGCAATTAGGTGTGAATAGGGGTTATCTGGCGAATGCAGAAAAAGTTAATGTAAATGGGTTGGAAGTTGATTGGAGCTATCAGTTGGAAAGGTTCTTAACATTAAATGCAGCGTTAGCGTATCTCGATGGCAAATACATAAAATTTACAAATGCCCCATTGCCTTTAGAAGAAACTGGTCATACAAAAATTATTAACGGAACTACAACCCAAGTTGCGTTTAAGGACGCTTCTGGGGGTAAATTGCCTGGAATATCTAAATGGAATATTTCTGGTGGAGTAGAATTTAGTGTTTCCGGTAATATGGGTACTAGAAATGGGAGGTATTTTGTGGCAGGTGATGCTTCTTACCGTTCGGAATATTCTTCAAACCCTACACCTTCGCGTGTGTTAACTATTGATGGCTATTCATTGGTGAACGCTAGAGTAGGATTTAAGTCAGAAAAAATCTCACTATTGGTTTGGAGCAGAAATATTGAAAATAAAAATTATTATGAACAATTACAAGCTGCTGCTGGTAACTCTGGCTTATATGCAGGTGTACTTGGTGACCCCAGAACGTATGGTGCTACGCTCAGATACGCCTTTTAGTTTAATAGTGAACTTTTTCATACTTTTGATAAAAAATCAAAAGTATGAAATCAATCTGCGTGTATTGCGGCTCTAATTTTAATGGAGATCCGATTTTAAGAACTGCGATAGAAGAGTTGGCAACTGTTTTGGTAGCTGAAAACATAAAATTGGTTTATGGAGGGGGAAGTGTGGGGGTTATGGGCGTAATTGCTGATGATGTGCTTGAGAAAAAAGGAGAAGTAATTGGTGTAATTCCTCAGTTTTTGATGGACAAAGAAGTTGGTCACAAAGGGTTAACCGAAATGATCATTACCGAGAATATGCATCAGCGTAAGCAAAAAATGGCCGACTTATCGGATGGGTTTATCATCCTTCCCGGCGGATTTGGAACGCTAGAGGAATTTTTTGAAGTATTAACCTGGTTACAATTAGGTTTGCATACGAAGCCAATTGGTGTATTAAACGTGAATCGTTTTTACGATCCCCTGTTTATGCAGCTTGATGTAATGGTTAAAAATCGTTTTTTAAAGCAAATCAACAAAGATTTGGTATTTAACGAAACTAATGCTACGGTTTTGGTGCATAAAATGCAAAATTTTATAGCAGAACCAGATGAGGTTTGGTTTAAGGATCGGAATTTAACGTAACATTATTCGGCAAACACAAACTTTTGAATAATCAGTTCTACATTTTTCTGATCAGAAGGAGGTAGACTTCTGAAAGCCCATAAATTAATATAGATAGGCATGTCTTTTTTACTAATGTGTGCCGACGAATAAATCTGTGTATGAATTTTTCTACCCTGAAAATCATAGTAACTCTCAAATTTAACACTCGAGTTTGCTCTGGTTATACGATGAATAGAATAAGGCTCATTTAATGAAAATTCAAGTGAAGACCCCCAAATTGCAGCAGTTGTATTTTCTTCAGGATATACGTTATAATGTAAATTTTGATTTTTGAGGTCTCCCCATCTCGAAAATTCAATATCTATTTCATCATAATAATCAATGCCTGAATAATTGAATAATCCAAATACAACGTTTTTATCTAATTGATCAACTCTTCCCTCAATCCAAATTTGATAAGAACCATTTCCAAATTTCTTTTCCGAGCTAATTTCGGCGCAAAACCATTTATCGGTTTCAGAGTCTTTAGTTAAAGTAAGGTGAAGGTAACCTTTCTCGTCAACCCATACGGCATTATCTCGCCAATAGTTATTGCCAGGAGCGGTTCTTTTGTTAGGCGAATGGGTTACTTTCCATTGATAGCCACTAAAATTTATGCTATTGTTTACAGGATATATTTTTTCTGTTAAGTTCAATGTTTTTGGCGCGGGGACGGTGATGAGTTCTTTTTTGCAAGAGATAACCAGCATTAAAATTGAGCACGATAAACCAAATACAAATTTTTTTAAATTTAACATGGGTTTAGCTGAACTAGTTTATGGGCAATACTATTTTAAAGGTTGAACCCATTCCTGTTTCAGAACTTATTTTTAACTCACCATTAATCCCAGCTATTAAATGCGTAACCATTGATAAACCAAAACCATACCCAATTTCGCCAGTTGTTCCACTAGAGGATGGCTTTGAACCCGCTAATATATGTTCTATATCCTCCTTGCTTAAGCCAATACCAGTATCGATAACAATGATTTGTAAATGTGCTCCACCATTGTAAATTAAATCCATATTAACCTGAACTTTTCCTGAAGCGGGCGTAAATTTAATAGCATTGGAAATAAGGTTTCCAACAATTTGTAGCAGCTTGTTTTTAGAGAAAGAGATGCTTTCGTATTTTTGATTGATGCTAACCGTAAATTCAATGTTCTTGTTTTGTGATTGCGGAAAATACAATTTTTCTAATTTTTCCTTAAATAGTAACAAGTTAAAGTCGTGCTTCTTCACGTTATTTTCATCGGTTAAAATCTCATCAGCTAAATCGAGAATAGATTTACTGCTTTTATGAATTAATTTTACCAAATCGAGTACCTGATCGAGTTTGTTGTCATCTCCTTGTTCATTGATGATTTCAGATATTCCGATGATTCCAGAAAGTGGCCCTCTTATGTCATGCGCAACTTTTTTATTTACATCATTAGCA
>JACMOW010000189.1 GCA_014377775.1 Pedobacter sp.
AAATACAAATGTGACTAAACTGGCAATTAAATTTGAAAAGAATACATAACCAATCCATTGGTGGCGATACCACGATGAAAGCCAATCGGCACCAATCCAATTGTTTTTAAGGATTGCAGGAATCACAAAAATAAAAATGAGGTTAAAGCCAACAAAACAGCCAATATTTAAAAATTTAGCCATGCTGTACTTCATTGCCCTTTCATCGGCCCGTAACTTTGCAAATGGAATTACACAAATCGCATCCACAAATAAAATCCATAGAAAAAACGATACATATTGTTTATAATCTGGTATTTCAGATGCATTAGCTGATAAATAAGAAGCAATTGAGCTTGAAAAAATTAAACCGGTAATTAAAAAAAGAGTGGCTATAAAAGCAATGCAGAAAAAAGAATTATTATATACCTCTTGTTTCTTGTTTTCATGCTTATTGAGGTACCGAAAATAGGTGCTCTCCATGCCAAATGCCAACACTGCATTTATTAAAGAAGCGTTAGCATACATGTTGGTAAATACGCCGTACACACCTTTGGCGTAAACTTTTGTATAAATTGGGGTTAAAATAAAGTTAAACAACCTCGACAGTACGGTACTAATGCCATAAATTGCAGTTTGACTAATAAATTTTTTAAGTACACTCATAGTATCAACACAAAGAGATCAAGTATCAAGATGAATTAGCCCTAGAAAATTAAATCCTGCTACTTGATACTCAATGCTTGCTACTTTTTAGCAACTTCAAAGTTGCGATAATTTTTTACTTCTCCATCTTCTACTGCAACATTTTCTACTATAGATTTATCTGGCCCTTCATTGCACCATTCTAAAAAAATGGATAAGGTAGTTTCATCACCTTCGGCTTCGATATAAACAGAGTTATCTTTTTCATTTCTAATCAAGCCTTTAATTCCCATTTGGTCGGCTACTGCTTTTGTACTTGTCCTAAAAAATACACCCTGTACTTTGCCCGTTATTTTTATGTTAATGTGCTTCATTTCCATTTCTAAATCTCCATCTTTACTAGTCTTTCTTTCTCTCCCAAAAATTCTTCCCAAATTTCAGTTAAAATTTGTGCGGCTGGTTTAATCTCATCCAGCATAGCTGATACTTGACCTATTTCTAACTCACCTTGCTCCATATCACCTTCAAACATCCCTAATTTTGCTCTTGCCCTACCTAAAAGCTCAACCAATTGTACCGTATTAGCTCCTTCTGCTTCGGCTTGTGCAACTGCATCTGCGAATTCATTTTTAAGTAAACGAACAGGAACCAATTTTTTCATTCTCAATTTGGTATCTCCTTCTGAGGCATTTACAATTCTTTCTTTAAAATTTAAATGGGCAGATGATTCTTTTGCCACTGCAAAAGCAGAACCTATTTGAACCGCATCTGCACCTAAAGCTAAAGCCGCTAACATTGCCCTTCCGCTCGCAATACCGCCTGCAGCAATAACGGGTATTTTAATTGCAGCTCTTATCATCGGAATTAAGCATAGGGTAGTTGTTTCTTCTCTTCCATTATGCCCACCTGCTTCAAATCCTTCCGCCACTACGGCATCAGCCCCGCAACCTTCGGCCTTCAAAGCAAATTTTGTATTGGCAATAACGTGAACGACTGTAATTCCCCTTTCCTTTAAAAAGCCAGTCCAAGTTGCCGGATTACCCGCCGATGTAAATACGATTTTTACATCTTCAGCTACTATAATCTCCATAATTTCTTCTACGTTGGGATAAAGCAGAGGAACATTTACCGCAAAAGGTTCTGTAGTTGCGTTTTTACATTTTTGGATATGTTTGCGTAACACATCAGGATACATAGAGCCAGCGCCGATCACACCCAATCCGCCAGCATTTGAAACAGCCGAGGCCAATTTCCACCCACTGCACCACACCATTCCAGCTTGGATTATAGGATATTTAATGTTAAAGAGTTTACAAATTTGATTCATTATTAATTTAAACTATTCTTTCAACCTTACAATTTTCAATTTTTTGATCGACTCCCAATTTAATCAAGTTTATCCCAGGTTTCTTACCTACACTTAAACTTCCATATTGCTTATCAATGCCTAAAAACTCGGCTCCATTTAAAGTTGCCCAGGTTAATGATTCTTCAAATGAAATATTTTTATGGTTTTGCAAGGTTTGCATTTCGGCTAAAATACTCAATTGGTGGTTACTAGCTAGGCTATCCGTTCCAAGGGTAATTTTCACCGCTTCATTTTTAAACAGATCAACATCGGGCAATGCATTTTCTATGTAAAGGTTAGCGTTGGGGCATAAACACCAGTATAATTTTTGATGCTGGGTTTTTGCAAAGTCTATATCAGCTTTGTTACTAAAGGTATTATGAACTAAAAGTGTGCGCACATTTTTTGGCAATTGTGGCAAATGATACTGCAACGAATTTTTTCCTGAATGATGCACCTCGCTTTGTGAAATTTCAAGTTCAGCAAAAAAATCGGCAAACTTTCCAGTACCCTTTTCAAAAAGTTCATTTTCGGCAACGGTTTCTTGATTATGAATAGATTGAATATCATTTTCACTTGTTAACTGCCTAATTTCTTTAAAAAGCTCGCTCGACACTGAGTAGGGCGCATGGGCTACAATTGAAGACTTTAGGGGCAAAAAATCGCTTTTTAATTCCATCCCTACCGCAATAATGGGCGCAGATGGTCTGTTAAATCCAAAAAGCTCAATAAATGTATGGTAATAAATTTTGCTTTGGAGTTTAATATCTTTAGAAATAAGCATATTCGAAATATCCCCAACGGCTACAATCCCATTCGCATACATTTCGTTATCTGCCTTTTGCATGGCAGCTATTACCTCATCATTAGGCTCTTGCCTAAATCCTAAAATGGATTTAATAAAAGTTGTTAACCCAATTGTTTGTCTAATTTTTTTATGTAGGTGCGATAACTCCAAATGGCAATGCGTATTTACAAAGCCGGGCACTAAAACACCATCGTAATGTTTTACATTCGTTATGTTTTGCGCTTGCACTTGATTTAGAATAGAATGTATGCTACCATCAGCATTGACCCCTATAACTCCATTTTTAATTGGAAGCTCACTTACAGGATAAATTAGGTTTGCGGAGATGTAAGTAATCATGCCGCAAATTACACCATAATTAACTAATTTGCCAATTATGAACCGCATTGATCGGCTATTTGGAATTTTAATTCTTTTACAGTCTAAAAAGTATACATCGGCAGAACGAATTGCCGAGCAATATGGCATTAGTATTCGAACCGTATATCGGGATATAAAAGCGCTTGGCGAACAAGGAATTCCTTTAAGTTTTGAACCAAGTAAGGGGTATTTTATTGTTCAAGGATATTTTTTACCGCCTGTTTCTTTCAATTCAGATGAGGCAAATGCACTGCTGTTAATGGAGCGGTTCTTAGCCGCTTTTGCTGATAAATCAATACTTACCCATTATACATCAGCGCTTAATAAAGTTAAAAGTGTACTTAAAACTGCTCAAAAAGATAAATTAGAAACGTTAAACGAACACATCAAACTGCAGTTACCAGAACGTTTAAAAAATGATTTTGAATACCTTTCTGTACTTCAGAATGCCATATCGGCCAAATGTATTATCGAAATAGACTATAAGAACAATAAAGCAGAGGTTAGTAAACGGGATGTGGAAGCGATTGGTCTTATTTTTTATGCCTTTAATTGGCATCTCATTGCTTGGTGCCACCTCAGAAAAGA
Source organism: Pedobacter sp. (assembly GCA_014377775.1). Classification (GTDB taxonomy): domain Bacteria; phylum Bacteroidota; class Bacteroidia; order Sphingobacteriales; family Sphingobacteriaceae; genus Pedobacter. Next base: position 3,729 of record JACMOW010000189.1, read on the forward strand.
ATATCGTGACTTTAAACTCAACAATATCATAAATATACGTTGTACCGAAATTGCATTTAGAAAAACGGAGCATATGCCCGTAAGCGAATACATGAAAATGTTGCCAGTAAATTTTTAGGCGCTGACATAGGGTTGTCATTAGCGCTCATTTTCTTTGCACTATAAAACAAAGAAATATGAACATTATAGAATTACTATTGACTGAATTAGCGCGTGAAACTCAGGTTACCCGCAAAATGTTAGCCCTTGTACCTGCTGATAAATTTGATTGGGCTCCGCATGAAAAAAGCATGAAAATGGGCGCTTTGGCTATTCATATTGCTGAATTACCTAGCTGGATTACCATGGGATTAACTACAGAGGAGCTTGACTTTGCAGCAGCACCATATAAACCAACAAGTGTGGCAAGCAACTCGGATTTATTGGTACTATTAGAAAAAGGTTATCAATCTGGAAAAGATATTTTGAGCCAAGCCAAGGAAGGAGACCTAACAGGTCGATGGATTTTGCGCAGTGCCGAAACTATTCATGCCAACATGAGTAAATATGAGGTTATTAGACACTCATTAAGTCAAACTATACACCATAGAGCACAATTGGGGGTGTATTTACGCTTATTAGAAATTCCCATTCCCGGAAGTTACGGACCGAGTGCTGATGATCAGAATTTTTAGACCATCTTCACATAGGCACATCAAGTTTATTGCGATGGGCCTATGTTTCTACTTAGTTGTAATGTATAGATGTGTTAAAATGTTAACTTTGTGGATTATAAAATAATTCTACCCAATGGTCGACTCAACAACACGATTAAACAAATACATTAGCGAAAGCGGTTTATGCTCAAGAAGAGCGGCTGATCGATTTATTGAGTTAGGCCAAGTTTTTATCAATGGCCGAAAAGCCAAGATTGGTGATAAGGTGTTTTTTGGGGATGTAGTAACTGTAAACGGGAATACCATCGAACCTGCACAAGCCGAAAACACCATCCTTTTAGCCTATAATAAGCCAATTGGGATTACGAGTACTACTGAATCAAATGTGAAAGGCAATATTGTAGATCATGTTAACCATAGCGAACGTGTTTTCCCCATCGGGAGATTAGATAAAGATTCACAAGGATTAATTTTTTTAACTAATAACGGCGATTTAGTTAACAAAATATTAAGAGCAGGTAATAATCACGAAAAGGAATACATCGTTACCGTAAATAAACCCATTACAGATCAATTTATTTTAGGAATGAGTAAAGGGGTTCCAGTTTTGGGCATTATGACCAAAAAGTGCAAAATAACCAAAGAAAGTCCTTTCGTTTTTAAGATTACCTTAATTCAAGGTTTAAATCGCCAAATTCGTAGAATGTGCGAGCATTTTGAATATGAAGTAACTAAATTAGAGCGTGTTCGTATCATGAATATTAGTGTTAAAGGACTCCCTGTGGGCGATTGGCGCGAATTAACAGAACAAGAGCAAGCAGAGATTTTTAAAATGGTTGCCAAATCAAGTTCCGAAAAACCCACTACTCCAAAACAAGTTATCAAAAAACCAACCCGAGAAAAAGAAGAGCGACCTGCACAACGCTTTGCAAAAGATAAAACACGAGGTACAAAAGCAAAGGGAGATCACAACACTGGTGGCGGAGGCGGCGGCTCTAAGCCAAGTACGGCTTCAGGTGATTGGTTTAAATCAAATGGGCCGAGTACTAGATCAACAAGGCCATCAAATGGAAAACAAGGTAAACCGGCGGCAAAAACCCGTAGTCCGAAAAGGAAGTAATATATACATACTCGTGAATACAATAAAAATAGATATCCGATCCTTAGATTTGCCGCAGCTGCAACAACATTTCACTGAAATGAAAGAGCCAGCTTACCGTGCAAAGCAAGTTTATCAATGGCTTTGGGAAAAATCTGCTCGTAGTTTTGAGGAAATGAGTAATCTATCTAAAGACCTTCGTAAAAAATTAGACGATCAATATTCCATTAACGTTGTTGAAATAAATACTGCCCAGTTTAGTAACGACCATACCATAAAAAATGCTTTCCGTTTATTCGATGGTAACATAGTTGAAGGCGTTTTAATCCCCACAGAAGAACGAATGACGGCTTGTGTAAGTTCGCAAGTTGGCTGTAGCTTAACCTGTAAATTTTGTGCTACTGGCTACATGGATCGTAAACGTAATTTAAATGCCGACGAGATTTACGATCAGGTGGTTTTAATAGATCAACAAGCTAAAAAGAACTACAATATTCCCCTTACCAATATTGTGTATATGGGCATGGGCGAGCCTTTGCTTAATTACGCTAACGTACTAAAATCGATAGAACGGATAACCGCACCTGATGGCTTAAACATGTCGTATAAACGAATTACCGTTTCTACCGCTGGGATTGCAAAAATGATTAAAAAACTGGGCGATGATGGTGCTAAATTTAACCTAGCGCTATCTCTGCATGCTGCAAATGACATTAAGCGTCATGAAATTATGCCAATTACAGAACATAATTCATTAAAAGCACTTGCCGAAGCCTTAAAATATTACTTCCAAAAAACGAAAAACCCTGTTACCTACGAATACATTGTTTTTAACAATTTTAACGATGAAATTCAAGATGCAATGGAATTAGCCAAATTCTGCAAGCATGTACCCTGCAAGGTTAACTTGATCGAATATAATCCGATACAGTTTGCCGATTTTACCAATGCCGATGGCGATAAAATTGATGCTTTTGCCACTTATTTAAAAGGCCAAGGTGTAAATACAAATATCAGGAGAAGTAGAGGTAAAGATATTGATGCCGCTTGTGGCCAGCTAGCCATAAAATCTTAATCTCAAAAAAGCTTATTCGTTTCCATCCAGTTCTTCATGGCTTCGAACCAGTTTCCCTTTAAACCAAACCCATGTCCGCCACTTTGATAAATATGCATTTCTGCAGGCACTTTAAATTTTACCAAAGCCTCATTAAACAGTATACTATTTTTAACTGGTACTGAAGTATCATTGTTGGCGTGCACCAAAAAAGTAGGTGGCGTGTTTGCATTCACATAATTTTGTGTCGAAAAATAAGTTCTTTGTGCTTGTGTTGGCGCTTCACCCAATAGGTTTTTCACTGAGCCTGCATGGGTAACCGTTCCAAAACTAATTACTGGATAGATTAAAATTGAAAAATCAGGCCTTAAACTAATATTTTCTTCATTTTGAATCTTCATGTCGTTATAATGAACCGTTAAACTTGCTGCTAAATGCCCACCAGCTGAAAAGCCCATTACGCCAATTTTGTTGGGACTCACACCCCAGATACTTGCATTTTTACGAATAAGATAAATGGCCTGTAAAGCATCTTGTAATGGGCCCATAGATTTGTCTTCCATAATCAGATTGCTCGGTAAACGATATTTCAGTATAAATGCAGTAACACCAATTTCTGTAAATTTCTTGGCTACATTTGTTCCCTCTTTATCGAAAGCCAAAATACCGTAGCCACCACCCGGACAAATGATTACACCTGTACCGTTTGACTTCCCTTTTGCAGGCAAATAAACCGTTAATGTTGGATCCGTTACTTTACTTACCCTCGATATGCCGTCGGTTCCAACCACCACTTCTTCTTTATAATCTGCAGGTGCAGTTTTTGAACCAGGGATTTTTGAACCATATAAAGGAATAATTTCTTGGGCAACAGATAATTTCATGAACGCTGAAAGAAAAAACACAAAAATTAATACCTTTTTCATTAGAATATAATTTATTTTTTAGTGGTAATGAAACTATCAATACCTAAAACTAAGAATTTATTGTCGAATTGTTGTATCCAATAATCACACAACCTTGATACTCGATACTTGTTACTCGACACTAGTTAATATACTCCCCTTAAAACTCCATCAAATAAGCCTTTAAAAACTCATTAATATCGCCATCAAGTACTGCCTGAGGATTAGATGTTTGATAATTTGTGCGATGGTCTTTCACTCTTCTATCATCTAGCACATAGCTTCTAATTTGCGAGCCCCACTCAATTTTCTTTTTTGCACCCTCCACTTCAGCCGAAGCTTCAGCTCTTTTTCTTTGCTCAATCTCATATAATTGCGATTTAAGCAACCTCAGTGCATTCTCCTTATTTTGTAGTTGAGATCTCGACTCTTGATTTTTAATGGTAATTCCCGAGGGTTTATGATACAAACGAACGGCAGTTTCTACTTTGTTTACATTTTGTCCGCCAGCACCTCCCGCCCTAAAAGTTTCAAATTCTACATCAGCTGGATTAATATCAATCTGAATGGTATCATCTACCAAGGGATAAACATAAACTGAAGCAAAGGAAGTATGCCTACGCGCATTCGAATCGAATGGAGAAATCCTTACCAATCGATGTACTCCATTCTCCCCCTTTAAATAGCCATATGCAAATTCGCCAGCAATTTGGATAGTTACCGATTTAATTCCAGCCACCTCGCCCTCTGCATAATCTTGTTCGGTTACCTTGTAACCATTTTTCTCGGCCCACATTAGGTACATCCGCATTAACATATATGCCCAATCACAACT
>JACMOW010000190.1 GCA_014377775.1 Pedobacter sp.
CTTAAAAAAAATATATTAGTTTTTAGTGTACAGGCAAAGATAGAGGAGAACGATATAAGATGTTGCCTTAAAGAGCACGGTATTTTTACGGGGCTTCATTGAATTCTTATCGGGTAGATAACGATGTGATAGCGTTACCAAAGCGAAGCTGTTCCGAAGCTGTTCCGAGGCTGTGTGCATTGTGTATGGTTCCTAAGAACTAGCATTGTTCTATGTGTATTAAACAAAAAAGTCCTAGCGTTTCTCGCTAAGACCTTTTAATTAAATTGAAAACCTAAAAATTAATGCTTTTATCGTTCGTAGCTGATTTTCTGAAAAAAGTAAGTGAAAATGAGGTGATCATTATCATTACAGCGAGTAGGGCCAAGCAAATTAATGGCAATAAGTTTCCTGTGATTTCGTGTTGTTCCATAGTTTAATTTTTTGCTAAAATATTAAATTTATTTATTATCCTAATTTTTCTAACTCTTCTTTTACAAATCTCGCCAATTCGTTTACGTAGTCAGCGCTAAAATCAAATTTAATTCCTGCGGTTTCATAAATTTCGTTCATTGGCTTCGTATAACCCAACGCTAGGGCAGCTAAATATTGGTCTAGTGCTTGCTGCGGATTTTCCTTATAATTTTTCCAAACTGCGATCGCTCCTAATTGGGCAATTGCATATTCGATATAATAGAAAGGAACTTCGAAAAGATGCAACTGTTTTTGCCAAAGATTTCCAAATGGCTGTTCTAAATCTTCCCAATCTGCAAATCCAGCACCAAAGCGAGTATAAATTTGCTTAAATGCGGTTTCCCTATCGGTTGCATTATGCCCAGGATTTGTATAAATCCAATGTTGAAACTGATCAATTACAGCTACCCATGGCAGTGTTTTTAAGACATCAGCTAATTGTTCTTTTTTAGCACGATTTAAATCTTCCTCATTGTCAAAATAACAATCCCAATGGTCCATCGAAATTAATTCCATACTCATCGATGCCAATTCGGCAACTTCTGATGGGCAATGTTTAAAATCATTCAGATCTAAATTTGCAGTTAAAAAAGTATGGATAGCGTGGCCACCTTCATGTACCATAGTGGTTAAATCGCGTAGCGAATTGGCAGAATTCATAAAAATAAATGGTGCGCCAGTTTCGGCAAGCGGATAATTATATCCACCAGGCGCTTTCCCCATTCTACTTTCGACGTCAAAAAGGCCATTTGCTTTCATAAGGGCTAGTTTTTCGCCTAAATCAGGACGAATAGCCGTAAAACACGCAATGCTTTTATCTATTAATTCTTGTCCACCAGCAAATGGTTTTAAGGCAGCTTTACCTGTAGTACTCACTTCCATATCCCAAGGTCTTAACCTGGTTAAGCTTAAAGCTTCACTTCTTTTATCAGCCTGTTCTCGTAATACAGGAACAATTTCTTGTTCAATAGCTACAGCGAAATCGTAGCAATCTTTTGGGTCGTAATCAAATCGACCTAATGCCTGAAACATATAATCCCGGTAATTCTCAAAACCAGCATTTAGCGCAACCTGATGGCGCATGGCGATTAACTCATCAAATAACACATTTAATTCATTCTTTTCCACCAATCGGCGTTGTTGTATGGTTTCCCATGCATTTTGTCGCACACTTCGTTCGGTATCTTTTAAAAAGTTGGCGGCTTGTTCTAACGTATATTCTTGATCGTTAATTTTAACACTCATTGCACCAGTAATGCCTTGATATCTTTGCTGAGCAACCTGTAATTTCGTAAAAAGTTCAACGTTTTCTTCGCGATACAGTGCTAATGATTTTTTTATAGCACGGATGTATACAAAATACTTTTCTTGATCTAGTTCATCAATAAAAGCACTTTCGCTAAATTTTTTGTTCAGCTCATTCCCAATCGGTGATATTTTAGGTTCTATCTCAGTAGCAAAATATTGAAAGTCCTTTACCAATTCTTCATTAGTCGTGTCACAGCTCATTTTAATGTAACGCCATGCAAAATCTTCTTCAAGCGCAGCCTCAAACTCGCTTTTATCTTTTAACCATTGTGTTAATTCTTCAACACTGTTAATTTCTCTTTTAAGTAGCTCATTTAAAATTGGAGATAAACTTTCCCACTCCATTTTAAGCTTTTGAGGGATATACGTCCTTTGTTTTTTATTTATTGTTAAGTCGTTCATTGTCTAATTAGCTAATTTTCAAATTTATTTAACTCTAAGGTAGGCATCTAGTAAAAAGCAAATGGCAAATACAACGGATGCATATCCATTCGTAGTAGCGAAGGCTCGATCTACCTTACTTATGTCATTTGGTTTAACTAGCAGGTGCTGATAAATGAGCATGGCACAGAAAAAGGCAATGCCAATGCAATAGACCCAGCCAAAAGTTGCAAAGAAGAGCGGTAAAATAACGCATATTGCGGATAAAATGTGTAGTAGAATCGATAATCTTAGTGCATTTTTTATGCCAAGTGCAGCTGGAATGGAGTTTAACTTTTGTTGTCGATCAAAATCTTGATCCTGTAAAGCATAAATGATATCGAAACCACTCACCCAAAACAACACTGCTAAAGCGTAACATAATGGTACAATGTTAAAATAGCCTGTTACAGCAATATACGCACCAATGGGCGCTAGTGATAAACCCAATCCAAGTACCAAATGGCACAATGCAGTAAAACGTTTGGTATAACTATAAAATAGCACCACAAAAATAGCAACAGGTGATAAATAAAAGCAAAGTGGGTTAATAAATAAAGTAGTGGCGATAAATAGCACACAATTGATAATTACGAATAGTAATGCTTCATTTGCTGAAACTTTACCAGCCGGAATATCGCGCATCACGGTACGTGGATTTTTAGCATCGATATTTCTGTCTAGATATCGGTTAAATGCCATTGCTGCATTTCGAGCAAAAACCATACACAAAATTACCCCGGCTAACACATACCAATTAAATGGATTTTCTGTAGTGGTTATCCCTAAGAAAAAGCCAATCATCGCAAAAGGCATGGCGAATATAGAATGGGCAAAAAGAACGAGGGAGAAGTATTTTTTCATCCTAACTACCAAATGGAAACTGATCACTAAGTACAGGCATCACAAAATCTTCATTTACTTCATGAATAAATTGCAAAATCTGATCTTTTCCTTGGCCTTTTTCGGCGGATGTAACAAAGAATGGGGGTACTTCTTCAAACCATCCCAGTAGTGCCTTATTAAATTTGGCCACATTCTGATCCGTTTTAGGTGCCGATTGTTTGTCGGCCTTGGTGTACACTAGAGCAAATGGGATTTGGCATTCGCCAAGCCATGAGCAGAATTCTAAGTCTATTTTTTGGGGTTCCAATCGGCTATCAATCAGCACAAAAACGCATTGTAAACTCTCTCTTTTAGTGAGATAATTTCTAATAAATTTTTCCCATTTCTCTCTACTACTTTTCGACACTTTAGCATAACCATAACCAGGCAAATCTACAATATACCACTTCTCGTTTATCAAAAAATGATTAATTAATTGTGTTTTTCCTGGTCTCTGCGATGTTTTTGCTAAACCTTGTTGATTAACCAACATATTAATTAGCGATGATTTACCCACATTAGAGCGACCAATAAAAGCATATTCGGGCATATTCGGTAAAGGCAAAGCCGATACTTTGGTATTGCTAACAACAAATGTGGCGGTTTTAATAATCATTTGGCAAAGGTAACAATAAAGAGGGAATAGGGAATAGGAAATAGAAGACCAACCAATTCCCATTTCCTATTTACTTCTGCATCTTCCATACAATTCCCTATATTTGCGCACAATATGAATCAACATATAACTCCTTATCAAACAAAAAGCAGTAAAAAGGAACAGGTTGCCGAAATGTTCAATAATATTTCAGGCACTTATGATTTTTTAAATCATTTTCTTTCTTTAGGCATAGATATTATATGGCGCCGAAAGGCGATAAAAGAGTTAATGGCGCTACAGCCCCAAGTTATATTAGATGTAGCCACTGGAACAGGCGATTTTGCATTCGAGTCTATTTCCATTTTACAGCCAAAAAAAATTATTGGGGTCGATATTTCGAAAGGAATGTTGGCGATAGCGGATAAAAAAATATTAGCACGCAAGCTGGGTGATATTTTCTCTGTTCAGTTGGGTGACTCAGAAGGCTTAAATTTTGAAGACGATACTTTTGATGCAATTACCGTAGCTTTTGGAGTTAGAAATTACGAAAACCTTGAAAAGGGCTTAGCTGACATGCTTAGGGTATTAAAACCAAAAGGTAAAATTGTAATTTTGGAATTCTCCAAACCCCGAAAATTTCCAATAAAACAGGGTTATCATATCTATTTTAAATACATTACACCTTTTTTCGGACAACTTTTTTCGAAAGATAAACATGCCTACACGTATTTACCTGAGTCGGTAGCTGCTTTCCCTGATGGCGAAACCTTTACAGCGTTAATGGAAAAGGTAGGTTATAAAAATACCAAACACCGCCCTTTAACGTTTGGAATAAGTGCAATTTATACTGGTATTAAATAATGAAACGAAAGTTAACACTTCTCTTTTTTTCTTTTCTAATTGGGATTAGTTTTGCCAAAGCTCAAAATTGGGCAAATGGTATAGACGATGATAAATTTAATTGGGGATATAGTTTTCAATATGTTTCGGCACAGTATAAGATTTGGAAGAATCCAAATTGGAGGGATCCTTTTTTTGATGCAAATGGAGACCAACAAACTGAAGGCTTAAAATCAATTTCATCAAATCCTACCGCTGGTTTTGCCATTGGTTTTGTAGGCAATCGGAAAATTGCAAACAATTTAGATTTGCGATCAACGCCCTCTTTGGTGTTTACAGAACGGAAAATAAATTATAGTTATATCATCGGCGACCCTATCGAAAAGAAAGTGAATGCCACCATGATCGATTTACCTTTAGGTTTAAAACTCAAATCAGATCGATTGATGAACTTTAGAGCTTATATGTTGGGCGGTTTAAAATATTCGATAGATATGGCTTCTGGTAAGAAGCAAGACAATTCTTTAGCGTTTGATGAAATGAGTAAATTTGTAAACAACCAAAAAACTTTTCTTTCTTATGAAGCAGGGGTTGGAATGGATTTTTATTTTAGCTTTTTTAAAATGTCTACCGAATTAAAAGTTTCTCAATCGTTTAAAAATCTAATTATTCACGAAAACACTGCTTTTGCTCAGCCCATCGATAAAGCAAAACTCAGACATTTTACCTTCAGTTTATTTTTTGAGTAAGCATCAGCGCTAAAAAATTTATACCTTTGACACTGTAATATTAATTCAAACTATGGCAAAAATAGCTTTAATTACTGGGGCAAGCTCGGGTATTGGTGAGGCTTGTGCACATACATTTGCACAGCAAGGATATCATTTGATTTTAGCGGGGCGAAGAGCGCATCTTTTAGAGAAAGTGGCACACAGCTTAGTCGCTAAGTATGCAATAGAAGTGAAAATTCTTCAAGTTGATGTAAGGGATAATGAAGATTTAACCTATAAATTGGACACTTTAGCGCCTCAATGGAAAAAGGTAGACGTGTTAATCAATAATGCTGGCTTAAGTCAGGGTTTAGATCCTATCGATAAGGGCAATACCTCCGATTGGGATATCATGATTGATACAAACATTAAGGGCCTACTGTATGTTACCAAAATTGTATCAGCCTGGATGGTAGAGAAAAAAAGTGGCCACATCATTAATATTGGATCAATAGCCGGAAAAGAAGTATATGCAAATGGTAATGTGTATTGTGCTACAAAACATGCTGTTGATGCCTTGAATAAAAGTATGCGGATCGATTTGTTGCCACATGGTATAAAAGTGACCGCCATTCACCCTGGTGCAGTAGAAACAGAATTTTCTATTGTTCGTTTTAAAGGAGATGAAGCGAGGGCAAAGAAAATATACGATGGTTTCGATCCCTTAGTTGCTCAGGATATTGCCGAAGCAATATGGTTTGCAGCAAGCAGACCGCCACATGTGAATATTAATGATATGCTAATTATGCCAACCGCGCAAGCGAATGGATCATTGATAAAGAGAGATTAAAACATAATACAATATGATTTCCACAACAATTGATCAAGAAATAAAACAAGCTATGCTGGCCAAAGATCAGGCTAAATTAAGAGGTCTAAGAGCTATTAAAGCAGCAATTTTACTGGCGAAAACCGAAAAGGGACAAGCAGACGAGCTAACTGAAGAGGTTGAAATGAAAATTTTACAACGTTTAGTAAAGCAACGTAAAGAATCGGCAACCATTTATAAAGAACAAGGTAGAGAAGATTTATTTACAGTTGAGCAGGAAGAAATTGATGTTATTAATCAATTTTTACCGCAACAA